>DATHUY010000164.1 GCA_035461765.1 Longimicrobiales bacterium | reverse complement strand
CATGCCCAATTCGAACTAGCCGAAGGAGCGATCGATGGCGGAGCAGACCGGCGGCAGGATCAAGGTGGTTCTGCGTTGGGTTCAGATCCTGGACAAGCTGGAGCCCGCATGGAAGGACAAGGGCGAGTTCCGCTTCACCGCTCGCGTCTCCACGGAGAACGGCGGTGGCGTGGTCAAGGAGCTGCGGTTCCCCGAGCAGGGGCATTACGACATCTCCGATCACCCGGCCTGGAACAAGGTGGTTCTGAACCGCACGATCTTCGAGGGTCACATCGATGACCACCTCGTCGTCGAGCTCAACGGCGAGGAGGTCGACACGCTGTCCAAGAACGACCAGCTCGATGCCTATCGCCGCGAGTTCCGGGGCGACCCGACGACGTGGGCCGGCTGGTACGGACCCGGCGACGACAGCCCGCCCGATCAGGTCAACACGACCGATCCCGAGAATATGAGCAACTGGCGCATCTGCTACGTCATCGAAGCAGTCTAGCCTGTTGCCCGGCGTAGGAACGGCCGTCCCGCTCGCGCGGGGCGGCCGTTTGTGCATCGGGCCGGGCACGCGGGCGTCGCCCAAATCCCGCACGCGCGGGCGCGTCGGACCGGCTTGAGGGTGGCCAGGGCCCGTCAACTAAACAACTAGTTGACAGATCGCGGTGCGGCGCTCATCTTCAACTAAAGGAATAGTTGACAGGGGGGGCGGATGGACATCTCGTTCACGGAACGCGAGCTGGACGTCATGGACGTGCTGTGGGAGCGTGGCGCGTCGACGGTAGCGGAGGTGCAGGAGCTGCTGGCGGACGAGCTGGCGTATACGACGGTGCTGACGATGCTGCGGACGCTGGAGGAGAAGGGGTACGTGACGCACGAGGAGGAGGGGCGAGCGTACCGGTACTACCCGCTGGTGGGGCGGTCGGAGGCGGGTGCGAGCGCAGTAAAGCGGTTGATGGGCAAGCTGTTCCGCGGTTCGCCGGAGCTGCTGCTGACGCAGCTGGTATCGCAGCGCGGGCTCACGACGGAGCAGTTGGAGGCCATGCGACAGATGCTGAACGAGCGACTCGAGCGGGAGGTACGGCGATGATGATCGTGATGGCATGGCTGGTCTACTGCGTCCTGATTGCGGGGATGCTGGCGGCGGGAGCGGAGGCGTGGGAGCGGTCGGCGCGGTGGTCGGGCCGGCCGGCGCGGTGGGGCTGGCTGGCGGCGCTCGCCGGATCGGTCACGCTGCCGTGGCTGCTGCGGCTGATTCCGGAGCGGACGTGGGTCGAGGCGGTGCCATCGGCCGCGGCGGTGCTGCGAATGGAGGCGGTCGTGCCCGGCGCGGCATCGGCGGGTATGGCATGGAGCGCAGCCGAAGTGGGTCTGGCGGTCTGGCTGACGGCGTCCGTGGCGACGCTCGCCTATGTCGTCGTGCTCCTGATGCGTCTGATGCGGGCGAGCCGGCGCTGGCGAATGGCCGAGCTGGAGGGTGGTCCGGTGCTCATGACGGGCGGCGTCGGTCCGGCGGCGGTCGGTGTGCGACGCGGCGTCGTGGTACTGCCGGCGTGGGTGATGGAGCTGGACGCGGAGCTGCGTTCGCTGCTGCTGCGCCACGAGCGCGAGCATGTGGCCGCGGGCGATCCGCGTCTGCTGCTGGCGGGACTCGTGCTGCTGGCGGCGATGCCGTGGAATCCGGTGATCTGGCTCCAGGTGCTGCGTCTGCGCAATGCGATCGAGCTGGACTGCGACGCGCGCGTGCTGTCGGCCGGGGCGGACCCGTCGCGATATGGTTCTCTGCTGCTGGAGGTCGGACGTCGCCGCAGCGCGCATGCACTGGTGATGGCGACATTCGCGGAACCGCGTGTGTTCCTCGAGCAGCGCATCCGGCGCATCGCGCAATGGCCGCTGGAGCGCCGGCGCGGCAGGGCCGCGATGCTCGGCGCGACTGCGCTGTTCCTGTTCGTGGGTGCGCTCAGCTGTGCCGACCCGCTGCGCGTACAGGGTCCGAACGAGCTGCCCCGCGAGACGGCGGACCGGCCGACCGTGAAGCCCGGTCAGAACCTGGCGGATGCACCGGTATTCACGCCGATGACGCGCGCACCGGAGCTCCAGAACCGCCAGGATGTCCAGACGGCGCTGGTCCGCAATTACCCGCCGCTGCTGCGCGACGCCGGCATCGGCGGCGCTCCGACGGTTCACTTCTTCATTGATGACCAGGGCGTCGTGCAGAAGGTCCTGATCTCGAAGTCGAGCGGCTATCCCGCACTCGACGACGCGGCACTGCGGGTCGCGGCCACGATGCAGTTCACGCCGGGGTACAATCGCGACAAGCCCGTGTCGGTGTGGGTGGAGATCCCGATAGTGTTCACGGCAAAGGGTGCGGCGATGCCGGACAGCGTGAGCGGCGACCGCAGCAGGGACGAGCTGCTGCGGGAGCGCATGGAGGCCACGCGCCGGCTCGAACAGCGCCGGCCACCGGCAGGGGTGCCGATCGAGAATGGTGCCCCCGCGGACATGGCGGAAGGGCCGGTCTTCACACCGATGACGAAGGCGCCGGAGCTCTTGAACCGCGGCGATGTCCAACGCGCACTCATCAGCAACTACCCGCCGCTGCTGCGTGATGCGGGCATCGGCGGCGCGCCCACTCTGCATTTCTTCATTGACGAGACGGGCGTCGTCCGGAAGACGATCATGTCGCGCAGTTCCGGCTATCCGGCTCTGGATGAGGCCGCGCTCGAAGTGGCGAAGATCATGCGCTTCACGCCAGCGAAGAACCGGACGCGTGACGTACCGGTCTGGGTCGAGATCCCGATTGTGTTTACGGCGAAATGAGGGAGCCGCCCTGGCGCACGTGAGGTCGTGCGCCGGGGGCGCGGTTGAGAGCGGTCAGAGGACCCGTGGGGTGCCGCGCTCCGAGTGGCCCAAGCGAGTCCCGGTGGCGCGCTGCGGCAGCGACTCCTCGTGGCACGGTGCGGCAGCGACTCGCTGATACGGAGCACGGCGCAGGCAGGCCGGTCGCCAATCCTCCATTTACCGACCTCGCTTGGCGCCAGTGGATCATTGATGGCGTCATAGTCAGCCAACGCTCCATCACGTCAGGCGCCCGGCGTCGCGCTGGAGGGTTGAGCGCAATAGGAGCATGCAATGCTCCATAAGCTGCCGGACATCGCTTGTGAATGGAGCTTTGGAGGCGATTCTGCTGGCCGCAGCCCCCGGAAGGCTCGCACTCCGCCCGGGCGACGCCACGCCCGCGCCCGCGTGCGCGCCCGGGCCAACCCACGCCCGCCATGCCCGCGCCGCCTGCGCGCCCGGGCCAATCCACGCCCGCCGCGCCAACCCACGCCCGCGCCCGCGTGCGCGCCCGGGCCCGAAAAGCGCGCGAGACGAGATCCGGCTCCCGACCCCCTCCCCCCAAAAAAACCGCAAACCGTCGTGCTCCGGACCCCAGCGTCCAACGCCCGCTCACGATCCCAGATCCGGGACCCGTCGTGCGACCGCGATACAGCCGCGCATTGCGCGCTCCGCTCGGTTTCCGCGATAATCCTGTTACCGCAGTCGCTTTCCTGTTTGCTGCAGGCTGGTACGCACCTTCCGTCTGGAACCGGCGAAACGGGCCGCAGCGCATCGGCGTATGCCTGACATGCAGATATTTTCCGACAGAGGACCGGTCATGCTGAAGCTGAGGAATCTGGAGAAGTACTTCGAGACGAAGGCGGGCAGGCTCTATGTGCTGCGCAACATCGATCTCGAGGTGGGGCAGGGTGAGTTCCTGACGATCATGGGGCCGTCGGGGGCGGGGAAGTCATCGCTTCTGGGGATCCTGGGAATGCTGGATGCCGCCTGGGCGGGGGAGTACCATCTGCTGGACCAGCCCGTTCACAAGCTGAACCTGAAGCAGCGCGCCGAGCTGAACAAGCGCACGATCGGCTTCGTCTTTCAGCAGTATCACCTGCTCGACAACCTGACGGTGTACGAGAACCTGGAGATCCCACTCTCGTACCGTAACATCCCGCGCGGGGAGCGTGCGGCTATCGTCGCCGACACGCTGGACCGCTTCAGCATCGTGGGCAAGAAAGACCTGTATCCGAGCCAGCTCTCGGGCGGTCAGCAGCAGCTGGTCGGTGTCGCGCGCGCGGTCATCGCCAGTCCGAAGCTCATCCTCGCCGACGAGCCGACGGGCAACCTCCATTCGGCGCAGGGTCGAGAGATCATGGAGCTGTTCCGCAAGCTCAACGAGCAGGGCACGACGATCATTCAGGTCACACACTCGGAAGCGAACGCCGAGTACGGCCACCGCGTCATCGAGCTGTTCGACGGCTGGATCTCCAGTGAAAGGCGGACTGCCGCTGCCGCTGTTTAGTCAGCGGAAACGCGAGAGGGGACGGGAGCTATCCCTGACCCACACCCCCCGGACCCGGCTTCACTTTAGCGGAAACGCCCCCCGCTGCCATGCGAAAGGCCCAAAATGAGCACGGCGGCGGGGGAAGCGGTCGAATCCGCCTGATCGCCGGGCAATTCTCATGGATGGTTGGGCCGCAAACGCAAAGTGAAGCCAGGTCCGGCGTTCAGTCCCGCGGGTGCTGCCGTCTCTCCGCCCTTATCCCTGCAGGCCACAGTGACACCGGCTCCTCGAGCTCACCGACGAGTGCGAGCAGCAGCGGGTGCATCGAGCTGAACCGGTCCTCCGGCTGCGTGGCGAGGCAGGTCATCACGGTGTGCTCGAGCGACTTCGACAGGTCGGGCCGATAGACGCCGGGCGGGGGAGGGAGCTCGGCGTCCGCCTGCGGGAACTGGCGCGGCCGGCCGTCCTCCATCGGTTCGGCGTAAACGTCCTCGAAGGCCCAGCGTCCGGTCAGCAGCTCATAGAGCAGCGCGCCCAGGCCCCAGATGTCGGCGGCCGGCCCGAGCGGCTCGCGCCGCGCCTGTTCCGGCGCCATGTACGGCGCCGTACCGAGTCGACGGCTCGGACGTCGCGCAGGGTCCATGCGGCGCGCGGAATCCAGATCGATCAGTACCGGTACGTCATCGCGCAGCAGCAGGTTGGCGGGCTTCAGGTCGAGATGCAGGAAGCCGCGACGGTGCAGGTGGTAGAGCGCGGCGCCGAGGTGAATCGCGGCGCGCACGGCGTCGCTGATCCCCAGCCTGCGCTGGGGACGCGACTCGAGCACATCGAACAGTGACGCGCCGTCGAGATACTCGAGCAGCATGTACGGCAGGCCGTCGTGATGACCGACGCCGTAACAGCGCACGATGTTCGGATGGCCCACTGCGCGCAGTATGCGCGCTTCCCGTCGTAGTGCGGCCAGGTCGGCGCGCACTTCCGCATGCTCCGGCGACACGATCTTGCACGTGTACGCGCACCAGTCGCGCGCGCTCCAGACCTGGTACAGATGGCCCGTGCGGCCGGCGGCGAGATGTCCGGTGACGGTCAGGTCACCGGCAATGCGATAACCAAGCGGATAGGGGAACTGCTCGCGCGAGCGACGATCGGGACGCGCGCCCTCGATGTCCAGCAGCCCGACGGGGCGCGGGGGCGCACCCCGCTTCATCCGCTCATCCCGGCACCGGCCTCGAGCAGGGCGGTAACCCTGGCGCGGATCGCATCGAGCGTGGCGGGCTTGGCCATGTAGGCGTCGCAGCAGCCGGACGCGAGGATGGCCTCGCCGTCACCCTCGCCCGCGAGCGCGGTGAGCACGAGGATCGGCACGTTGCCCGCCTCGCGCTTGATCCAGCGACCCGCCTCGATGCCGTCCATCTGCGGGAGCTGGAGGTCGAGAATGACGACATCGGGCCGGAACGATGTCGACAGCGTTACGCCCTCCTCGCCGCGTCGCGCTGTGGCTACGACGTACTCATCACTGAGGACCTGTGCCAGCACCGAGAGGAGATCGGCATTGTCCTCGATGATGAGGATGCGTGGTTTCGCTCGCATGACATCAGCGCTCCCGACTGTTGGCGGCCTCTCCGGCCGCGACCGGTGTGGGCGCGACGAGATCCTCGAGCGAGATGGCGACACGCGTCGTGCTGCTCTTCTCGAGCAGTCGCTCCAGGTGGTCGCGGTTGACGTCTGCCATGTCGATGCCGCTGTCGCGCAATGTCTGCTCGACCTCATCGCGTACCTTCGAGCGCATGCGCTTGTAGACGTCCGGGTACAGGATCAGGAAGCCGTCGTCCACCGTCGCGACGTTGTACTCGGCTGTGAACTTCACCCGCTTCGCGAGCCGTATCGTACGGGTCATGCTCGGCGAGTCGATCAGCATGTCGAGCGTCTCGCCGTCCACCTTCGGTGATGCATACTCGTGCACGAGCCGCGCGAGCTCGATCACGTCCGAGTTGCGCATGCGTACGCAGCCACGCGACGCGGGGGCGCCCAGAGACTGGTACGCGCTCGTGCCGTGGATGTAGAGCAGCGGCCCGAAATTCAGCTTCACGCGCCCCATCGGGTTCGACTCGCCGGGCGGTTCCGGCTTGCGCCCCGCCGCCCAGTCGCTCTGCGGCGGATGCCACCACGGGTTCCAGATGACCTCCCTGATGGTGTAGCTGCCGGCCGGCGTCTCGTATCCCTGCAGCCCGACAGAAACTGCGTATGTGCGTGTGCGGACGCCGTCCTCGTACACGTAGAGGCGGTTGGCCGGCACGTTGACGACCAGGCGCAGACCCTCCTCGTCATCGCCTTCGGTTGCGGGTGCTTCATATGCATAATTGGCGCCCGCACCGGCCGCGACGACGATCAGGCCGGCAGTGAGACTCAGGCGTCGAATCGAGAATGTCATGGGAGCGGCTCCTTCAATTGCTTGTAAAACCATACACTTACAGAGCAACGAGCGTGCCGTGGTGCGTCAATCAGGCCGCGCATTCACTGCGGCCACGGGCATGCCGACGGCGGCCGGAATCCCGCCACGGCCGCCATCGCCAACCCACAGCGCCCGCGCGCGCCGGCCCGCAGCGCCCGGGCAGGTGCCGAAACGCGCTTAACACCGCCGTTTTCAGGCGGTTACCGCCACCTGTTTCAGCGTCTCCGCCACTCGGTCGAGCGCCGTCCTGAACTGTTCGGTCGGCATGCCGAGGCCGAAGCGCACGTAGTTGCCGAGGCCGAACTGGGAGCCGGGCACGACGAGGACGCTCTGCTCTGCCCGCAGCCTTTCGGCGAGATCATCCGACGATATGTCGGCATCGTAGCGGGCGAGGCAGATGGCCCCGGCCTGTGGCTCGTGCCAGTGCCAGCCGCCGGTGCTGCGGAACCACTCCGTGATCGTGTCGAGACCCGTGCGGATGATGCCGCGGGTGCGCTCGAGCAGCTGCGGGCGCACGGCGGGGTCGAGGGCGATGGCGGCGAGGCGGTCGGTCAGCTCACCTGGCGCGATCGTGGTGTAGTCCGTGCGCGCCCAGAGTGCTTCGGCGGTGCGCGCATCGCTCATCGTCCAGCCGATGCGCAGGCCGGGCAGGCCATAGGCCTTTGACAGTGACCCGGTCGCGACGACGCGGTCGTGGGTGCCGAAGAACGAAGGTGTATCCGTGTCATTGATCTCGGCGCCGCGGTAGACCTCGTCGGCGAGGATCCAGGCGCCTGTGCGCTGTGCGGCCTTGACGATGGCGTCGCGCGCGGCATCGTTGATGATTGCGCCCGTGGGATTGCCGGGGTTCGTGACGACGATCATGCGGGTGCGGCCGGTGACGGAGCGGGCGATCTCATCGGGGTCCGGCTGCCAGCCGAGCTCCTCGCGGGCGGGGATCTCGACGACGCGGGCGCCGACGTTCTGCGCGAGGCCGTATGTCTGCATGTAGGTCGGCACCACGACTGCGATCTCCTCGCCCGGCCGGACCAGCTCCCACATGGTGACGAAGTTGGCCTCGGCGCTGCCGTTGCAGACCACGACGCCATCATCGCCGGCGCCGTCGTACATGGCGGCAATGCGCTCACGCAGCGTGTCGGAGCCGTTCGACTGGCCATAACCGAGCGGGACGTCGTCCACACTGGTGCCGCCGATCTCGAGCAGCTCGGCGAGCGTGAGCGGGTCGACACCGCTCTCGGAGAGGTTCAGCTCGACGCGGTTCTCGTACGTCGACTGCCAGCGCTCCATGGCGAACGGGCGGAACGTGCTCATCAGGGTATCTCATGCGGGTGATCGATGATGCATGCAGACAGGATACGGCGAAGCGGGTGACGCTGCCAGCACGCCCCTTGCCGCGGGGGGAGGGGTCGATAAGATCAGCAGTTCGAGCGCGCCCCCCGGCGGTGCGCCATCCACGGTCGAATGGGAGGATGTGGTGCAGTTTCCGGACATGCTGGTGCACGATGAGGGCGGGCGCATCGTGCTGCTCGTACTCGACGGGCTGGGCGGCCTGCCGCACCCGGAGACCGGGCTGACGGAGCTGGAGTCTGCCCCGACACCGAATCTGGACCGGCTCGCGCGCAGCGCTGCGCTCGGCATGCAGCTGCCCGTGGCGACCGGGATCTCGCCCGGCAGCGGGCCGGGCCACCTGTCGCTCTTCGGCTACGACCCGGTGAAGTACGATATCGGACGTGGCGTCCTGTCGGCGCTCGGTGTCGGCTTTTCCGTGAAGCCGGGTGACATTGCGATCCGGCTCAATTTCGCGACGCTCGATGCCGAGGGCCGCATAACCGACCGGCGCGCGGGGCGTCCGAAGGATGACGAGAACCGTCGCCTGGTGAAGAAGCTCCAGGAGAACGTGAAGGGGCCGGGCGGCGTCGAGGTGTTCTTCGAGTCGGAGAAGGAGCACCGGGCAGTGCTGGTGCTGCGCGGGCGCCAGCTCTCCGCCGAGCTCGAGGATACGGACCCGCAGGAGGAGGGCGTGCCGCCGCTGCCGGTGAAGGCGCGCGCGCCGGAGGCGGAGGAGACCGCGGAGCTGCTCCAGGTGATCCTCGATTCCGCGTACGACGTGCTGAAGGATGAGAAGGTGGCCAACACCATTCTCGCTCGCGGTATCGACGCGTATCACCCGTTCCCGACGTTCTTCGAGCGGTACATGCTGCGCGCCCGCGCCATCGCCAAGTACCCGATGTACCGGGGCGTCGCGCGGCTGGTGGGAATGGATGGTGCACGCGTGCCGGACAGTGATGCGGAGACGGTCGACGTGCTGAGTGAGGATTTCGACAAGTACGACTTCCATTTCGTCCATTTCAAGGCGATGGACTCGCGGGGCGAGGACGGCGATTTCGAGGCGAAGGCGAAGGCCATTGCCGCGGTGGACGAGCTGATCCCGCGCATCGAAGCGCTGAAGCCGGACGTGGTGCTGATCACGGGCGATCACTCGACGCCGTCGCGGTTGCGCGCACACTCGTGGCATCCGGTGCCCGTGATGATCGCATCGGCCTGGGCTCGGCCGCAGCCGGACGCGACGTTCGGCGAGCGTTCGTGCGCACGCGGCGAGCTTGGCATCGTGCAGGGACGTGAACTGATGACACTGGCGCTCGCGCATGCGGGCCGCCTCTCGAAATACGGTGCATGATGGAAGTCGAAGAGACACTGAAGCACGCGCTCCAGCTGGGCGAGGAGCAGCGGTTCGATGAAATGGCACATATGCTCGCGGAAGCGCTGCAGGCCGATCCGGACGAGCCGTACATCCTCGGCTGGCTGGCGGTAGCGGAGCGGGAGCTCGGCAATGACGGCGCAGCGTACGAGTACTTCAAGCGCTGCGTGGCCGCGGAGCCCCTCGATCCGCAGCTGCTGGCGCTCGCCGGCTCCGGGCTGGCCGCGTTCGATGATCCCGACGCGGAGACGACGCTGCGCGCGGCGGCGCTGATGGGTCCCGAGCTGGCGATCACGCGGCTGCAGTACGGCGCGTACCTGGCGCGTGAGGGGATGTTCGGCGAAGCGCTCGAGCAGCTGGACGCGGCGGCGCAGATCGACCCGGACGATCCCGTCGTACATGGCGAGCTCGGCACGGCGCACGCGCTGAAGGGCGACCTGGAATCGGCAGCGACGGCTATGGAGCGCGCACTCGCACTGGCGGAGGACGACTCGTGGACGCGCGTGCTGCACGGACTGGTGCTGCATGAGCTGAAACGCACGGAGGAGTCGGCTGAAGAGCTGGTGCGCGCCGCGACCGAACGGCCGCAGGACGCGGAGGCGCAGGTGCTCGGCGCACTCGCCGCCGCCGCGGCCGGCTGGGACGATGCGGCGCAGGACGCACTCGCGCGCGCCGAGTTCGCGGAAGAGGGTGCAGATCCGGAGCTGCTGACGGAAGCGGAGGACCGCATTGCCATGGGGGCGGAGGCCGCCGCAGCGTTCCTGCGCGACACGGCCGGACCGTCCATCCTGCACGACCGGCTGACACACCCGCTGTGAGTGCACTGTCGCGCATCGGCCGCTTCATGGCCGGCGTCTTCCTGAGCGTCATCCTGCTGTGGACCATGTCCATCGCCGCCGTCATGGTGGCCGGTGCCTGGCCCGGCACGCGGGAAGTCGATGCGATTGTCGTGCTGGGCGCGGCGCAGTACAACGGCCGACCGTCACCCGTGCTCCAGGCACGGCTCGATCATGCGCTCGACCTCTATGACCGCGGGCTCGCCCGTCACCTGATCTTCACGGGCGGTACCGGCGTCGGCGACACCGT
>DATHUY010000163.1 GCA_035461765.1 Longimicrobiales bacterium | reverse complement strand
GCCCCGCTTGCCGAGTCGAGGGGGCTGCGCCTGGAGTGCACGTTGCATGAACCAGCCAGCGCGTGGATGGACCGGTCGCAGATCGAGCGGGTGCTCTCCAACCTGATCGGCAACGCCGTGAAGTTCACGCCCCGCGGAGGGACCGTCGCAGTTACTGCATCCCTCTCGGGCGAGGAAGTCTGTTTTGCAGTGGCGGATACGGGTCCGGGAATTCCGCAAAGCGACCTGCCTCACGTGTTTTCCCGATACTGGCAGGCCACTCGTGGCGATCGACGCGGCGTCGGCCTGGGACTCGCCATCGCTCAGGGGATCGTCGCGGCACACGGCGGACGCATATGGGCGGATAGTGAGCCGGAGAGAGGCGCCGTCTTCTACTTCACCGTGCCCGTGACTCCTGGTACGTACGGATCCGGGGCCCGGCAGACATCCTGACGCAAGACTGGCAGGGTGCGCCGGGCAATTGCGGCAGCAGACACGTTGCACGGCGCCCCTGACTCGCCTACCGTAACGGTCGGCCGGCGGCACGCTCGTGTCTGATGCCAACCCCCCGCACCCGCCGACATGGAGAACGCAATGGTCACCTGCCTTTCCCGCGCGGCTCGCGCTCTGCTGCTTCTGACGCTTTCCAGCCTCGCCGTGACACCACCGGACGCTATCGCCCAGCGACCCGAAGCAGTACGCACCGGGGCGGAAGCCGCGGGTTTCGAGCGACACACGAGCCACGACGAATTGATGTGGTTCCTTTACGAAGTGCAGGCGGCCGCCTCCGACCGGATGCTGATCCGGCATATAGCGACGACGGCCGAAGGGCGCGAAATGCCGCTCGTCATCCTCGGCGCGCCACCCGCCGCCTCTGCCTCCGCCGCATTCTTTTCCGGCCGGCCGACAGTGTTCATCACCGGTAACGTGCATGGCGGTGAGCGTGCCGGACGGGAAGGAACGCTCCAGCTGATCCGCGAGCTTGCGATCGGCTCCGCCCGCCCGTTGCTCGAACGCGTGAACGTTCTGATTGTCCCATCATTGAATCCGGATGGCGCCGAACAGCGACGTCGTACCAACTCGCTCAATTACGACATGAACCGCGACTTCATCGTCGCGGAGACACCGGAGATCTCGGCCGTCCGCGATGATGTTCTGCTCGAGTGGTGGCCGGACGTGTACGTCGACGTTCACAATGGCGGTGCGTACCCCTACAATCTGACCTACCAGGCCACACTGCATCCCGCCGCGGACAGCGCACTCGTCGCGTTCGCGCGGGGTCCGATGTACAACGCCGTACATGCACACCTCGCCGCGCGCGATATGCAGCTCTACTGGTACTCCGGACCACGTCGCGATGATGAGACCGGTGCATGGTCCTGGCAGACTACGCCGCCCTGGGCCCGCAAGCAGCACAGCTACGGCGGGCTCCAGAACATGATCACACTGCTCTACGAGATACCCGGCCGCTGGTCACTGCAGGAGCAGGCGGACAACGCGCGCGAAGGCATGCTCGGCCTGCTGAATTTCGTGGCCGACAACGCGACCGCCGTGCGCGGCACCGTCGCCGCGGCACGCGCACGCACGCTGCACGATCCGCCGCCGCGTGTGGTTGTCACGGTCGAACAGTCGGCGTATCCCGAACCGGAGCAGTTCTACGTGATGGAGGACGGCGAGCCTCGACTGGTGACGGGCACCAATCGCACGCTGTACGTCGCCACGGAAAGCCGACCGCGGCCGTGGGCGTATGCGTTCGACGCCCACCTGCACGACCTCGCCGACTTCCTGCGCCGGCACGATATCCAGGTCGAGCGCCTGCGCGCACCCGCACAGGTCAGTGCGGAGAAGTACCGGTTGACGGCCATCGAGTGGGCGGAGGCGCCGTACCAGAACCACCTCAATGCGACACCGACCGTGGAGCTGGTGTCGGAGCAGATGCAGCTGCCGGAGGGAACCTACCTGGTGCGCATGACGCAGAACGCCGCACGCCTCATCGGTGAGCTCATGGAGCCGGACACCGATGACAGCGTCGTCGTGTGGAACCTGCTCGATCATTCGATTCCGAGCGGGCGCGCACTCGAGAACCCGGAGCGACCGTACTTCCTGCCACTCTACCGTGTCGTTGTGCCGGCGACCGTGCGAGCAACGCTCGTGGATTGATCCGAGCCGGTGACCGAATTGCGGCGCAAGCGGTTCGCCACCGGCGCGGAGTGGCGGATTACCGCCGCGTCACACGCCGGAAGAATCCTGACTGATCGATGTTGGGTGGCAGGCGAACCTCGACGTGCTCGCCCGGTGAGACCTCCACCGGAAGCGATACGTACTCCGCGCCGCTGATGATGAACGACACTTCGAACACCAATGCGTGCGGCTCCCACGCCAGCGCCGTACGGGTGGTTCCGCCATTGCCGGGTATGGTGCCCAGCGAGCGGCGCTGGCCGCCGGTGTAGACGGCGTGTACGCGCGCGTCATAGAAGTGGTCGTTGAACGCCTCTATCACGACGTCCTCCGGTGCGGCTGCGCCGTCGCGCTCCTGACGACCCGCACACGCCGCACTGAGGATCAGCAGAACTGCAGTCGCCGCGATTCGCCACATGGTGCCCCTCACGGAACGTCTTCGCGAAGCTCGAAGCCAACCGTCTGGGTGCGCGTCGCTTCATCGGACGCGTTCGCGATGACGCGCACATATGCGGCATGCTCGCCCGCCCCGTACTGCGCGATCAGGTCCGCTGCATCCCCCAGCTGGATCGTTACGGGAGCCCGCGTGTCGTCGCTGCTCGTCAGCCGCAGATGCTCCATGTCGTCAATGACGACGATCATCGTGTGGCTCTGCTGCGGAACCAGGTTCAGCACGAACGTCGCCACGACCGCATCGCCCGGCACGGCCGGGTTCGGGCTGATCACCATGTCCGATGTCGAGATATGAAAGTTGTTGCAGCCGGCGACCGCGAGTATGGCGGCACAGCACGTCCATGACGCGTGGCGAGACCATCCCGAAACGATACGCGAACAGCGGCTCTGCACGCGGCGGGCTGTCGTTCTGCTCATCGGGCCTCCGATAACACCTTGATCATTCGTTGCGCGGCGCGCCGCCGCCGCCTGCGTGAAGCGGCTTACGACCGCTCACCCGACCGCATCCGTCCCGTGTGGGTCCATATCACGATTACACCGCACAGCGTGTCGACACTCGTACCGCCGAACTGCACCGGGACCTGACTTGCGCTCCGGTACACCTCGATTCCCGCGATGATGGACGGGTGGCCCAGGTCGTCGAGACTGATCGCCTGGTCCATGCGCCGGAGCAGATCCTCTTCGGCGCGCTCGGTCGCATCCGCGTCGTTTCGCCGGATCGGACGCGAGTCTCCGGTGCTGTACATCAGACCGTCGACGAAGACCCGCGGCCGGCACAGCCCGCCCTGTGACAGGCTGCTGCCGCGCAGCTGGATCTGTGCGGGACCCACACTACCGCCAGCGATTGCGACACGCTGAACGCCCGGAATGGCCGTCAGAAGATCGGTCAC
Source organism: Longimicrobiales bacterium (assembly GCA_035461765.1). Classification (GTDB taxonomy): domain Bacteria; phylum Gemmatimonadota; class Gemmatimonadetes; order Longimicrobiales; family RSA9; genus SH-MAG3. The sequence continues at coordinate 21,369 of DATHUY010000163.1, read as the reverse complement.
GCGGGCTGCCTGCCGTTTCTCGATGGCTTCGGGCGTAACGAAGTGCCCGAAATTGCTGCGCTGCCGTTCGAAGAATCCACTGGTCTCGAGATATTGCCGGACGGCCTCGGCGCGCACCTCGATCGGGTCGAGCCTGACCGCCAGCCGCTTGATGTGGAACACCGCATTCAGCTGATCACCCGCGGCGATATCCACGGGTGCCGATGTCCACGGCTGATAACCCGGATGTCGCGCTGCCACAAAGTAGCGGCCCGGACGCGGCACCTCGAGGCGCCAGTTGCCCTGCGCATCGCTCATCGTGCTTGCGACGACAGTGCTGTCCAGTGCGAGAAGCTGAAGGTATCCGGACGCGATGGGCTCGTTGGAATCGACATCGAGCAGCCGGCCACGCATGTGCTGCTGACCCCTGACATCATCCGCGGCCGCCAGCAGCAGTGCCACAGCCAGCAGGTACACGCGCAGTGCCGTCGCGCCAGGACGCCAGGGCTCACGGTGGAGCCTGTGGACACGCACAGTCATGGGGGGTCCGTCAGGCCTCTTTCACCAGAAGTGAAAAGGTGGGCGGCTGAGTGCCGCCCACCCTGGAGACCGCAACCTCGGGGCCTAGATTCCCGGCGGCGAGTTCGGATCGGCCGGCTTGGGCAGATTGGGATTGCCCTCGTACTCGCTGAGCGGGATCGGGTAGCAGGTCCACTCGCCGTACTGGCCCCACACCGGTGCGTTCGGGTGCGGGCCCGTCGGGAAGTAGCTGCCGGCGTCGAACGGACCGTTGCCGGGATCGAACCGCGTCCAGCGGCGCAGGTCCGCCACGCGCAGCCCGCCCATGAACAGGTCCCGCGCGCGCTGATTGCGCAGCTCGTCGATCAGCGCCTGGCCGGTCAGCACTACCGGCGCCTGATTACCCACGTCACGGCGGGCGTTGACGAACGCGAGAACGCCGGCCTCGTTCATCCCCTGCATCGCGAGCGCCTCGTAGTAGTGATGCTGCGCTTCCAGGTAATCGGCCATCACTACATCGGTGTCGAACTCCGTCAGCAGAGGCATATCGGCCGGATCCGTGCCCGTGCAGTCCGGACACGCTGCCGACGGCGGCGCAATCGTCTCGCCGCTGTAGTCGCTGAACCGCAGGCCCTGGAACAGCTTGTAGAGCGGAGTCAGACCATTGTGGCCAGTCGCATCCGTGACCTCGTGCTGGATGCGCGGATCGGTCTGCGGGGCGACGATGTCGTTGTCCCTGAAGCTGAACCCGGTGCCATCAAAGCTGGGATGCACGCCCGTGAAGCGCGGGTGGATGCCGTGCGTGAAGTTGCCGCCATGACTGGTGCCCTGGAGGTTGTTGCGGCCGCCGGGCAGGTCGGCAAAGTCGATCCACCATTCGAAACCGGACGTCACCTGGCTCGCGTAGGTAGCGGCCTCGGCCCACTCACCCCGGCCCAGGTGCGTGCGCGCCAACCCCGTGCGCGCAAGGTTCGCCAGCTCCGTGTTGCCCGCACGCTCCGCTACCGCCAGCCCGTCCTCGAAGTACGGCAGGGCAGCAGCATACGTCTCGAGCTGGGACAGGACGGTCTCACTGGGCTCATCCGGGTCCGGCGAGATCACCGCCTGGCACGTGTTCTCCGCCAGTACCAGAGCGCTGTAGCCGGCATAGATCAGCGTCTGCGCCAGCTCGTCATCGAAATCCTCACCCGGGTCGGCTGCCGCCCACTTTTCTATGTCCGCGGCCAGGCCGTCCGCCAGCCGCAGGCTGCGGCTCAGGTTCTCGAAGATCTGAGTCGTGGGACCTTCCAGATAGCTGACGATGCGCTCGTTCGCGCGGGCGTAGTCCTCCCAGTTGAGCCCCGTGACGATCTCGTCGGTGATGTAGTTGGCGTACTCCATGACGGAGCCCACGTACGCATTGCTGAACGCGTCCACGACGCCGTTCAGCCGCACCTGAAGCAGCTTGGGATCATCGAGCTGATCCAGCGGGATCTCGTCCGGATTGTTTACGCTGAGCAGGTCGTCGGTGACACTGCATCCGGCCGCGAACAGGACGGCAGCGGCGGCGCACAGGCCTGCCCATCGTGTGTGTGTACGATTCATTATGCGCCCCTTTAGAAGGTTACCCGCACGGACGCGGACAGACGACGGGTCTGCGGCGTCGAGGCGTAGTCAAGCATCGTGAATGTCGAATTCGGGTCGAACTGAACCTCGGGGTCGCCCTTGCCCTTGTACTTGGTCCAGAGCCCCAGGTTGCGACCCGCCAGTGTCACCGAGAACCTGCTCCCTGGCAGCACGCTCGTGAACCGCTCCGGTACCGCGTAGGTGAGGGAGAGCTCACGGAACTTGAGGTAGTCCGCCTTCGAGATATGGCTCTTCGTCTGGAGCGACCGCAGCGCCAGCACGTCGGCCACTGTCACGTCCGGGTTGAGCGGCGTGCCGCCCGTGTTGACTTCCCAGGTGTTCAGGTCGCTGCGTGTGCCGAGCGAGCAGGCAGCACACCACTGGTAGTGGCCGCCGCGGTAGTCGAACTGCGTGTAGATCCGGAAGTCGTTGAAGAGACTGAACGTGCTGGTGAATGCGGCCTCGCGTGTCGGCCGTGACGGTCCCATGTAGATGTCTTCGCAATCGGCCTCGCGGTCCCACGTGGGATCGCTGGGCGCCCAGCGGCAGCTGTTCAGCACGGTCACGCTCTGGCCGGACGCATCGAGAACCGGGTCCGCGATAATGTTGCCGGCGTTGTCGCGCACGACCGGCTGTCCGTTCGCATCCCGCTCGACATCCACGGCCCAGAAGCCTCCCAGCGGATAGCCCTCGCGGTGCCGCTGCACGTCGGCGAACGAGCCGAAGATCTGCTCTTCGCGAGCGCCGTTGAACGACACGAGCTTGTTGTCGTTGGTCGAGAAAGCCAGCGTCGCGTCCCAGCCGAAGTTCCGGCGGGCGATCGGCGTACCCGTCAGCAGCAGCTCGAAGCCGCTGTTGGAGATCTCACCGATGTTCACCAGATGATTGCCCGTGAAGCCGGTCGAGCCCGGATCCGGCACGCTGATCAGCGCGTCGACCGTCTTCTGGCTGTAATACGTCAGCTCGATACCCGCGCGGCCGCCCAGCAGCGACGCGTCGAATCCCGTCTCCCACTCCTGGCCTGTCTCGGCCTTGAGGTTCGGGTTTCCGTACGCCGAGATCGTGAGCGTGTTGACGAGCGCGTCGCTCGCCACGCCCTGGCCGCTCGTGTATGTGCGGTCGGCCGAGAACGGGCTGGGCGCGTTGCCGGCCCTGCCCCACGCGAAACGCAGCTTCAGCTCCTCAGCATACGGAAGATTGAAAAAGTCCTCGTCGGAGATGACCCACGACAGCGAGGCCTTCGGATAGACCACGAGCTCGAAATCGGAGCCGAACGCCGAGTTGTCATCGACGCGGATCGCCCCGGTGGCATACACGCGATCGCGCCAGCTGAGTCGCTCCTCGAAGAAGAACCCGAGCGAGGTCTGCTCGGACACCGATTCGCTCGCGTTTCGCGAAGCGGCCGCTCCGACCAAATTCAGGTTATTGGCGACGAGCCCCTGGCCGCTGGCGAAGAAGTCCCGCCGCTTCCGCGCGTTGAGCTGCATGCCGACGGATGAGGCCGTGGTGAAGTCCTCGTTCACGCGTGCGTCCACGGTTCCGGCGTAGTCCAGCGTCCAGCGGTGCACGCCGCCGATCTCGTGGTCGATGATGCCGGTCGCGGAGATTGCCCCCCACGGAGAGCGGCCCGTCGTGTCCTGGCGCGTGAAATCCGTTTCCAGGTAGGTCTGCCGGTCGAGGCCGAGCGTCAGCCGGTTGCGGAACCAGTCGAACGGATTCCAGTTGCCCGTCAGACCGATCGTCATGCGCTCGATCCGGTTCTGGCGGTCGAACTCGTTCGACACGCCCGGGCTGAATCCCAGGAAACCAGGCTCCCACGGAGCCGACTGAGCCCGCGCACGCCCACGCATGGCGTTACGGATGATGCCGTTGGATGCGTTGTTGCTGAGGGGCTGCTGGAGGTGTGTGCGCGTGTAGCTGAACTGCGTCGACATGTTCAGCGTCGGAGCGACCTCCAGCTCGAAATTGCCGCGTCCGCCGATCCGCTTCGAGAAATTGTTGAAATACACCCCATCCTCATCGTTCTTGTTGAACGAGAGGAAATAGCCCATCACGCCGGTGCCGCCCCGAACCGAAAGGTTCAGGTCCGTCGCCGTGCCGACACGCAGTGTGGACGGGTGCCGGAACAGCGGGTTGTCCTTGATGATGAACTGGTTCGAGCCCGGAATCCGGATGACGTCCTCCTCCGGAATGCCGGTCCTCAGCACCGGGTTACCGTTGCTGTCCTTGGCCCACCACTCGAGGTCCTCGGGCGGGCGGTTGCCGGCGACGACCTGGCAGCCCGGGAAGCTGTTCGACGTCTGCATGGACTCCGTGCAGCGCCGATACGTGATGTAGTTGCCGTCGGACGTACTCTCGAGCCACTCGTTCTCGCCATAGTCCATGCTGGCGGTCCACTGTGCGCCACCGGCGCCGCGACGGCCCTTCTTCGTGATGATCTGGATGACGCCGTTCGCGGCATCCGCTCCGTACAGCGTCGACGCCGCGGGCCCCTTGATGACCTCGATGCTCTCGATGTCCTCGGGGTTCAGGAAGTCGAGCGCCGTGCCGCCCTGATACGTACTGGCGCCTTCCATGTTGCCGCTCTCGATCCGGATCCCATCCACGTAGAACACCGGCTCGTAGCCGCCGCTCAGCGAGCCGGCGCCGCGAATCCGGATGTTGGACGAGGCTCCCGTCTGGCCGCTGTTCGCCATCAGCGTGAGACCCGGCGTGCGCGCCGTCAGCAGCTCCGTCGCGCTCGTGATCGGCGCCGCCTCCAGCTTCTCGCCGACCGTGATCTTGCCGATCGAGTTGCCGAGCTCGCGCTTCTGCTGCGCGCCCGGCGTTCCCGTCACGACGATCTCGCTCAGCGCGATCGCTGACGTCTGCAGGTCGAAATTGGCGACCGACGGCTGACCGGCCGCCACCTCGACCGTGACCTCGCGGCGCGAGAACCCGAGCACGTTGACGCGCAGCGTGTGCTCACCTACCGGGACACCGGTGATCAGATACCGGCCCTCTTCATTCGTCAGTCCCACCATCGACGTTCCGACCACCCGCACCTCCGCAGAGACGACGGGCTCCTGCGTGGCCCCGGATCGTACCGTTCCCGTGATGCTCCCGGTCGCCTGGGCCCACACCGGACCTGCGCCGGGGCCGAATGCCAGCAGTAGGGTCGCGACAAAGACCGCTCTGCTGACGGGGACATTTCGCTTCATGGACTCCTCCGTATGAAAAGGAACAACTCGCCCTGGAGCAGGCGTCGGAACCACGGTCAGAAGCAGTTGGTTGAAACGAGCGTCTTCGATCGGGCGGTGCCCGATCGACGCTGAATGCGTCCATCCAGGCGCATTCCGGCCGGCGGCCGGAGTGCCCGAGCCGGCGTCCTGCCGGCAGATACTGCTGCGGATGAATCTCTCATCAGCAACAACGGGTGTTTATTATTTGCAGGCTCCGGGGTGGGCCTTGCGCTGCCCGCCCCGGAAAAAAATCGCGTCCGTATATTACAACGAGCGAGCGCCCAGAATGTATACAACCGGGCTGGTGACGGCGCCAGAGCGCGACCGGACGACCTACCTCACGCGTTCGAGCGTGGTCGAATCCAGGTTCTCGTGCCGCGCGCGATCCTGAGCGGCTTCATTACGCGAGGACGCGGCGTACTCCTCCTTCAGGCGCTGCATCATCTCTTCGCGGCGCCGGAACAGCCGCTTCGGCTCACGCGGCCCATGACGGCTCAGGGCATAGGCGGTGAGCAGCGGCAGCGAGATCGTGGAGTCGGTGTAGCACACGACGGCATCGGGCAGACGATCGGGATCGACCTTCCCCCAGCTGACCGCCTCTGCGGGCGTCGCCCCGGACAGTCCACCCGTGTCCGGACGCGCGTCGGTGAACTGGAGAAAGTAGTCATGGCCCTTCTCTTCGATGCCGAGCACTTCCTGGATCTGCGGCTCGGTCTGGAGGGCGAAGTTCTTCGGTGAGCCGCCGCCGAAAATGACGATCGCGCTCTTTCCGCCGCGCCGCTTCCCGTCGAGCACGATCGACGCCGTCTCGTTCACGTCGGCGTTCACGTCGTACTGCAGCTTCAGTCCCTGCAGTGCCCCTGCGGCGACGTTCATGCCGATCGATGAGTCGCCCGGGGACGACGTGTATACCGGAACATCGTATTCATAACAGGTGGAGAGCAGAGACTTGCCGGTCTGGCCGAGCGCCTTCTGCCGCTCCGCGACGTACTTGCCGGCGAGCCAGTGAAACTCCGCGGTGGACATGCTGCGCTGGAATTCGTCGGCGCGGATCATCCGGCGGAAGAACGCGTCGGTGTCGAGGAGCACGGAGTAATCGAAGAAGATGTCGTAGATGCGCACCACCTCCTCCTCCCGCAGCGACACGTCGGACACATGGGGATTTCCCTGTCGCATCTCGAGGCCGAGGCCGAAATGCGTGTCGTGATACAGGTTCGCGCCGGTCGATATGATCCAGTCGACGAAGCCGGCTTCGATGAGCGGGATGAGTGCGCTCATGCCGAGTCCTGCCGGCGTCAGCGCTCCCGTAAGTGTGAGACCCACCGTGACATCGTCGTCGAGCATCCGCTCCGTGAAGAGCCGGCATCCTTCGCGGAGCCTGCCCCCGTTATAGGCGAGGAATGCGGTGTCGATGAGATCGGCAGCGCTCACGTCTCCCGCGATCGCCTGTGGCTCTATGCGCGGCCCACTCAGGTATCGGCTCTTCGCCATTTGATCAGCTCTCCGTGTGGTCATTGGTGCCGCGGCCACTGGGGGGCTCGCCGGCTCACTCATCATCCATGCAGGCGCCGCATGTCCGCTCTGCGATCGCGCCGCATCCCGCCGCCCCGAATCTCCGCTGCCTCCGACTGCCTGCGCGCCTCGGCGCACGTCCTCTCGTAGCAGTCGACCACCGTGCGTACCGCGTGTTCGGGTGAGTCCGTGATCACCAGTAGCTCGAGGTCGGCCGCGTTGATCTTCCCCTCGTCCAGCATCGTCGTCCGGATCCACTCGAGCAGACCGCTCCAATAGTCGCTGCCGAACAGAACGACGGGGAAGTTGCGCACCTTGCCGGTCTGGATCAGCGTCAGCGCCTCGAACAGCTCGTCCATGGTGCCGAAGCCGCCCGGGAAGATGATGAAGCCCTCCGCGTACTTCACGAACATCGTCTTCCGCACGAAGAAGTACCGGAAGTTCACGGCCGTGCGCACAAACGCATTCATCCCCTGCTCGAAGGGGAGCTCGATGTTGCACCCGATGGACAGGCCGCCCGCCTCCACGGCGCCCTTGTTCGCCGCCTCCATGATACCCGGACCGCCGCCGGTGATGACGGAAAAGCCCGCCTCAGCGAGCAGCCGACCTGTTTCCTCGGCGGCCAGATACTGCGGATCACCGGGCCCCACGCGTGCGCTGCCGAACACGCTCACGGCAGGACCGACGCGCGCGAGTGTATCGAATCCCTCCACGAACTCGCCCATGATGCGGAACACGCGCCACGAGTCCGTCGTCTGCTCCGCGGCAGGCACGGGTCCGTGCGCCCGCGCGAGCAGCTTCTCGTCCTCGGTCTCCTCCCCGGGGGCCTTCTGAAAGTCGGTCACCGGCACCGGCGGCTGTGGCGGCGGCGGCGATGGCGTTTCGTCCCTGTCCCTGCTGTCCTTGCTCATGGCGGCAACATACGAGGTACGGCGTCCACGGTGAAGGTCATCCGATCCTGCCGCTCGGCGGACCGCAAACTGCCGGCCGCGGCGTACGCCTCTTTTCGGACACGGCCGCGCGGCCTATTCTCCACACCATGAAATGCGCGAACTGTGGTACCGAGTCCAACGGAAAATTCTGCCCGTCGTGTGGCGCATCGCTGCAGACGGGCCATTGTGCCGAGTGCGGCGCCAATCTTCCCGCCGGCGCACGCTTCTGCACCCGCTGCGGCGCCGCGGCGGGCGGCACAGCCCGGCGCGCCGCGCCGACCGCCACCCGCAACCCCAACCTTCCCTGGTACCTCGCCGGCGGTGTGCTGCTCCTGCTGATCATCATACTCGTGGTGCCCATGCTGACCGACGATGGCGGTTCCGCGACGCAGATGCCGGTGGGCGGTGCAAACGTGGCGCCCGGCACGCCGCCGCCGCTCACGGGCACGCCCCGCGAGCAGGCGGACCGTCTGTTCAACCGGATCATGACGTCGGTCGAAAGCGGTGACAGCGCCGGCGCGCGGGGCTTCACGCCCATGGCCATCGATGCGTACCGCATGGCCGCACCGCTCGACAATGACGGTCTCTATCATCTCGCGGTGGTGCACACGGTGGCCGGCGACCCTGAAGCCGCCCGTGCGACTGCCGAGCAGATCCTGGCGGGCAACGCCAACCACCTCCTCGGCCTGGCCGTGGCCGGTGAAGCCGCGGTGCTCGCCGGGGACAGCGCGGCCGCGCGCGACTACTACGCGCGGCTGCTCGCCGCCTACGACGACGAGGTCGCAAAGGGACTCCAGGAATATCAGGACCACGCGCGCAGCCTGCCGGAGTTCCGGGCTACTGCCCAACGCGTTACCGGCGGGTGACACGGTGAGCGCCCGCCGCTTCGTCTGCGGGTGCTCCTCCTGCGCCTCCCATCTGCGCAGGATCGTCTTCCTATTGTTCCTTCTGTCGCTCGCAGCCAGCGTCGGGCGCGCAGCTGCGCAGGATACGACCGCGGCCATGTCCCCGGCCGCACGTTCCATCCAGGCCGACCAGATCCGCGCCCATCTGGCGTTCCTCGCAGACGATGCGCTCGAAGGTCGCGCGCCCGGACGACGCGGCGCACGCATCGCCGCACGCTACATCGTCAGCCAGCTCGCCCGTGCCGGCGTCGAGCCTGCTGCGGGCGGCTACTACCAGACGGTACCGCTCATGGGCTGGACGGCCGATGCGCGTCGCATTGCGGTGCAGTACGCCGCCGGCGACAGCACCGGCGACCTGGCGTTCCCCGATGATGCGGTCGTGTGGCTGGACAGTGGTGCCGACAGTGCCCGCGTGAACGCGAACATCGTGTTCGCCGGCTACGGTGTGCGCGCGCCCGAATACGACTGGGACGACTACAAGGACGTCGATGTGCGCGGCCGCATCGTCCTCGTCCTCAGCGGCGATCCGCCCGCGCCACCCGGTGAGCCCCTCATCTTCGACGGTGGCGCCATGACATACTACGGCCGCTACACGTACAAGATCGAGCAGGCACGCAGCAGTGGAGCCGCAGCCGTCATCATCGTGCACACGACGGAGGGCGCAGGCTATGACTGGCCGGTCGTGCAGAGCTCGTGGATGGGCGAGCAGCTCGCACTGCCGCAGGACTCGGCGACCGCTGCATCCGCTCTTCAGCTGCAGGCGTGGGTCACGTCCAGTGCCGCCCGCCGCATGCTCGCAGCCGTCGGTCTCGACCTCGATGAGCTGTACGTGCGCGCTGCGCGTCGCGACTTCCAGCCGCTCCGTACCGGTATCACGATGCAGCTGCGCGCGAGTGGACGCGCGCGGCGTTTCGAATCCAGCAACGTCGCCGGCATCGTGCGCGGCCGTCACCCCACGCGGCGCGGAGACGCGGTCATCTTCACCGCGCATTACGACCACCTGGGTATCGGCCCGCCGGTCGACGGCGACTCGATCTACAACGGTGCCTACGACAATGCGAGCGGTGTCGCACTCCTCCTCGAGGTCGCGGAGGCCTTCGCGCGACAGACTCCGCGCCCCGACCGCAGCGTGCTCTTCCTGTTCAGCACCGCGGAAGAGGCCGGTATGCTCGGTGCAGCGTGGTACGTGCGTCAGCCGCTGCTGCCACTGCGACGCACCATTGCCGCACTGAACATCGATGGCGCCAATCTGTGGGGCGAGACCGATGACGTGAGCGCCGTCGGCCTCGAACGCTCAACGCTCGGTGCCGTGTTCGAGCAGCAGGCCGCAGCGATGGGCCTGCGCGTCGAGGGTGAACGCGCACCCGACAAAGGCTTCTACTTCCGTTCCGATCACTTCCCGTTCGCGCGCGCCGGAGTGCCTGCACTCTATCTCGATCACGGCATCGCGTATCGCAACCGGCCGCGCGAGTGGGGCATGAACATGCTCACCCGTTACGAGGCGGAACGATACCACCAGCCAGGCGACGAGTATGACTCCGCATTCGACCTTGGCGGCGCCGTACAGCAGGGTCGCCACGCGTTCCTCGTCGGTCTCGACCTGGCAAACGCGGAGCAGGCGCCGCGCTGGTACGCAGGCGGCGCGATCTCCCACTGAGCACCGCGCGCCGACGAGCGTCGGCGCAGACAGACCGCGAACGCCGCTTGATCATTGTACGCGGAAATGAACCGGCAGCGTGACGATGACACGCACCGGCGCGCCACCGTTCAGCGCGGGAGCGAGCCGCATCGCGGCTACCACCTTCAGCGCAGCTTCGTCGAACATCTGGTAGCCACTGCTTCGCGCAATCTCGGACTTCGTCACGACACCATTCTCATCCAGCCACAGATTCACATCGACGACACCGCCGATCCCTGCATCGCGCAGCACTGAGGGATAGTTGCGTGTCAGCTCCCGCTCGATCTCCTCCGTGTTCAGCAGACGCGGAGCGACCATCGATACAGTGAACCTCTGGAATGCGCTCTCGTCATCACTGCGCACACGTTCGGGCGCCCGCAGATCAGGCTTCCATGTTTCCGGTGTGGTCGGACTGATCGTCACGTCCGCGTCGATCTCCAGGCTCCCCACGATCGGCTCAGCAGGTTTCTCCAACGGCGCGGGCGGCTCCGGCAGATCCACCTCCGCCGGTATGATCACGTCCATCTCGCCCGGAACGGTCGCCTCGTCAGCGATCGTCATGTCCGGCGAGAGCGTGAACACGGCAACATGAAACAGCACCGCGATCACTATGGACCGCGGCAGCCATGTCCGCGAACGCTCTTTCAGATCGTCGTTCGCTGTCCTGTGGATGAGCGTTGCTTCGGCGGGGTGCATGGGCATCCTCTCCTCGTGCGGACGCGGGCGCGTCCATGGGTGAGCGGCATGCTGCAGGTTCCTCTTCTAGTGACGTGCCCGAACCATTGTTCCACACACGAGCGCACGAAACAGCCGCTCACTACAGACCCGTGGGATGGTCGATGAACTCCCACGTCACGTCGAACCGCTCCGCCACATGCTGCGCCAGGGCCCGCACTCCCCACGTCTCCGTCGCGTAGTGGCCGCCGTAGAACACGTTCAGACCGCACTCCTGCGCGTCGAAGTACGTGTGGTGCGCTCCTTCCCCCGTGACATACGCGTCCAGACCCGCCGCCGCCGCCGTTTCGATCAGACTGCCGCCACCGCCGGTGATCACGCCGACGGTCCGCACCACCTCGGGACCGAACGCCAGCATACGCACCCGTCCGCCCAGCTTCTCATCCAGTCGCGCCGCCAGCACCTCCCGCTTCACCTCGAGCCTGCCCCACCAGCCTATGTCCGCGCCCCGGTACGTGCCGAAACGACCCTCCAGGGACACCTCCAGCTCCCGCGCGAGCACGGCGTTGTTCCCCACCTCCGCGTGTACGTCCAGCGGCAGATGGGACGAATAGACCGCCACGTCCCCGCTCAGCAGCGGCCGCAGCTTCCGATATCGACGCCCCGTCACCTTCGACGCGCCATCCCAGAACAGACCGTGATGGACGAGCAGGAGATCGCACTCCCGGCGCACCGCCTCCAGCACCGTCCGCTCCGATGCGTCGACCGCCGCCGCGATCCGACTCACGTGCCCGCTGTTCTCCACCTGCAGCCCGTTGTGCGCCCCCTCGTAATCGGGCACGCCCGCCACGTCCAGGTAGCCATCGAGGTATTCCACGACTGTCGCGAGGTCTGCCATTGTGGCACCATTCCCAAAGAAAGACCGAATGTGGAGAAGTAACCCCTACTTGTCCACATGCCTCTGTTCACAAATCGGGCAGTTTCCATAAATGCCCGTGGTACAACGAGTTACAACATTGCATCGAATTGTGGACAATTGCACCGATTTTGCTGAAAAAGGGGCCGCGGATTGACCGCGACCCCCTTGACAACCCGCGACGCGCTGGTTCAGGCAGACGCGGCCGGCACGGGAGGAGCGGTGCTGCTGCCCTCGCGGAACTCGCCCGTGACGATGGTGCCGTTGATGCGGCCGCCCTCATCCAGCTTGATGCGTCGAGCCTTGATCTCCCCATCGACGGCGCACGTTGCCTGAAGCTCGAGGCGGCTCTCGGCGACGACCGCGCCGGTGACACGGCCGCCGATGATTGCATCCTGGGTCAGCACATCGCCTCTGACCTCGCCGTCCTTGCCAATGACGACGGCCTTGCCGGCGCGCACCGTGCCTTCGACAGTGCCCTCGATGCGCAGAGTGCCCTCGGTCTCGCAGTCACCGACGACCCTCATGCCGGGTCCAATGATGGAGATCACATTATCGCCGCGGGGCTGTGAATTCGTTTCCTTTTCCTTCGCCATCTCGCCGTCGCCGTTAGGGGTTGTGCGTCTGCCGCCGAATATTGCCATGCGATTTCAGGGCTGCCGGACAAACGCCAGGGGATCGACTGCCTTGCCGGCTCTCCGGATCTCGAAGTGCAGGTGAGGCGCCGTCGACCGGCCGGTGGATCCCGTGAGGCCGATCACTTCTGCGCGGCGGACGCGATCGCCCGCCGTAACGAACAGTTTCGATGCGTGGCCATAGACCGACTCGAGCTGCGCACCGTGGTCGATCACGACATACTGACCGTATACTTCGTCCACGCCCGCGACGCGGACCGTACCGCCCCCGGCTGCGCGGATGTATGAGTTGGCGCGGACAGCGATGTCGAGGCCCGTGTGGGTCGCGCGCGCGTCGTTCACCGACCGGGTAATGAACCCGCGCTCCTGAAGCGGCCAGAGGTCGATCGGGTTGGCTATCTCCGCGTCGGCTCCGTCCATGAGACTGACCGTCGTCGTGTCCTGGTGCAGGGGCGGCAGGATGGGCACGGAGTCGCCATCCACGATATCCGCTCCGAGCATCTGCCGGACCCGCTCGTACTGCGCTTCGACCTTCGCGAGCTCCTGCGCAAGGCGCACCACTTCCGCGCGCTCCTTCTCGAGCAGTCTGACCTGCTCCTCCATCGCACTGGCCCGCAAGCCCTGCGAGAGCAGCGGGAAGAAGATGGCCAGGGCCACGCCGAAGGCCAGCAGCATGGCGACGCCGGCGATGATGAGCACCTTGAGCTTCGTGTAGGAGATTACGAAGCTGCGGGTGTCCAGCTCGCCGTGCGGGACGACGATGATCGTGAGATTGCGCTCGTCCGCGGCGTCGGAGCCGGGAATTTCAGGAGACGACATCGGTTGCCGACTGCCCCGCGATAAGTTCGAAAATGCGCTCGAAGTCCTCGGCGCTGAAAAACGGTATCTCGATCCGCCCGCGAAGTCCGCGCGAGCGCCGGATCCGCACCTCCGTCCCCAGCACGCGCTGGAGCTCCTCCTCCAGCATCTTCTCGCTGGCCTCGCGCGACTTCTCGCGCGGCCGCGCCGCGCGCGCGGGCTGTTTCGCCCGCTTCACGTGCGACTCGACGTCGCGCACACTCCACTGCTCATCCGCGGCCTGCCGTGCGACATCGGCCATGCGGCGGTCGCTGTCCAGTCCCAGGAGCGCCCGCGCGTGACCGGCACTCAACTTCCCCTCCCGCATCAGCTGGCGCACCGATGCCGGGAGGTGGAGCAGGCGGAGCGCGTTCGCGACCGTCGAGCGGTCCTTCCCCACGACGTCCGCCACCTGCTGCTGCGTGAGCGAGAACTCCTCCGCGAGGCGCTGGTAGCCCTCGGCCTCCTCCAGCGCCGAGAGCTGCGCACGCTGCAGGTTCTCCACGAGCGCCAGCACCAGCAGCGTCCGGTCGTCTACCTCCCGCACGACGGCGGGAATCTCGTTCCAGCCGAGTCGCATGCTGGCACGCCAGCGCCGCTCGCCCGCCACGAGCTCCCACTTCGCCGCGCCGCCACCCGGCGCCGGCCGCACCACCACGGGCTGGAGCAACCCGTTCTCGCGCAACGATGCCGTCAGGTCGGCCAGGTCCTCCTCGGAGAACTCGCGACGCGGCTGATACGGGTTCGGCGCGATCTCCGACACCGGCAGCATGCGCGCGGACACGCCCGACGGCGCCACCCCCTCCTCACCCAGGTACTCGCCGAGCAGCGCGCCCAGCCCCTTGCCCAGGCGGTCGCGCTTCATGATCCCTCCGGCAGCGCGGTCAGCGTGCCCGCCGGCATGCCGTTGTGTCCGATGATCTCGTTCGCGAGCGTTAGATAGCTCTGCGCACCCGCGGACAGAATGTCATAGAGCACGATCGGCTTGCCGAAGCTCGGTGCCTCCGCGAGCCGCACATTGCGCGGGATCACGCTCTTGAAGACGCGGCTCCCGAAATACTCCTTGGCCTCATCGGCCACCTGTCGCGACAGGTTCAGCCGCTGGTCGTACATCGTCAGCAGCACGCCCTCGATCTGCAGCCTCGGATTCAGGTTCTGCTGGACCAGTCGCACCGTGTTGAGCAGCTGCGACAGTCCCTCGAGCGCGTAGAACTCGCACTGGATCGGTATCAGCACCGTGTCTGCGGCCGCCAGCGTGTTCAGCGTGAGCAGTCCCAGCGACGGCGGACAGTCGAGCAGCACGTAGTCGTACTCGTCACGAACCGTTTCCAGCGCCCGGCGCAGCACCAGCTCGCGCTGCGGCCGGTCCACCAGCTCCACTTCCGCCCCGACCAGGTCCTGGCTCGACGGCACGATGTCCAGGTAGGGGAAATGGACCCGCTCCAGCCGTACGTCGCGCAGCGGGGACTCCTCGACCAGCACGTCGTAGACGGATCCGTGCAGCTGCGCCCGGTCCAGGCCCATGCCGCTGGTCGCATTGCCCTGCGGATCCATGTCGACGATGAGCGTCCTGCGCTCGGCGACGGCCAGGCCGGCCCCGAGATTGATCGCGGTCGTCGTCTTACCGACGCCGCCCTTCTGGTTCGCAATGGCAATGACGCGGGACATTCGCCTCCACGGCGGAAATACCAATCCTGTGGGGGCGGCAATATAACCCGCGCACCGTGAGGGAGGAAGCACATTGAGGGCCGCGCGCAACGTTGCGCGGGGGCTGCAGTGCCGGCGGTGCAGGAAATGGCGTGAACACGCTGAATCGGGCGTTTCGGGACGCCGTGCTTGACCGCGGCTGGTCGTCCGGTGGAGATTGGCACCGCACCCGTACCCGAGAGGAGTTTCACAGATGCGGCACCTTTTTTCCGTGTTGATGGCGGGCCTTGTGCTGGCGGGCTGCGGCGACAGCGCCGGGCCTTCCGACGTGATCCCGCCTGAGCTGGCGGGCTCGTGGCTGGCAGCGCCGGCCTGCCTGCCCGAATGCGGCTTCACCCTGATGCGGATCTCCAACCCGGCGGACAGCGTGAATTTCGTGAGCGGTCTGCAGCAGACGTTCCGGGTGACGCTCACGACGAGCGGCCGATTCAACCTGACCGGCCTGGGCGGGGCGAGCTCGATCCGCGGCTTCGCCGAGGCGGTGGGCTCCATGCTGATCCTGCGCGACGAGGCCGGCACGCAGGACACGGCGGACTACACGCTGCAGGGCGAGTACCTGGGGCTGACGTTCCGCGGCGTGGCCGAACAGTTCGACTTCGACGGCGATGGCGTGGGCGACCCCGCCATGGTCAGGGCCCGGTTCCGCCGCGAGGACTGAGACGACGATGTTTCACGTGGAACACCGGCCGGAGTCAATCGCCGACCCGGATCAGGGATGTTTCACGTGAAACAGTCCCGTACAAATACCGAAACACGCGCACGAGTGGTAGTATACGGGGCCGTACAGGGCGTGGGGTTCCGCTGGTTCGTCCGCAAGGCCGCCCGTACACTCGACCTCGCCGGCTACGTCCTGAACCGATCCGATGGTGCCGTGCTGCTGGAGGCGGCCGGCCCCACGCATGCTGTGTCCGACCTGCTCCGTACGGTTGAGAATGGTCCGCCCGCTGCGCGGGTCGACCGGCTGGAAACCCTGCCGCCCACGACCGATCTCCTGCCGGCCCCGTTCGAGATCAGACACTGACCGGCTTCCCGGCCCCGCCGGCACAGCCGCGGGCGCCGGGCGGGCGGGCAACGGTGAAGGTCGCGATACCGGACACCGCCTCCCGGATCGACAGTCTCGACCTCATGTACGCGGGCCGCACCGGCGGCCGGCGCGGTCAGGTCGTGTTTTTGGCCGCCTGGTATCTCTTGCGCTCGCGCGAGATCTGAATCTGCTGCGGGATGGACGCGAAGTTCATCGCCGCGTAGTAGAGGTTCAGACCGGAAGCGAAGTTCAGGAAGATGACGGTCATGAAGATCGGCATCGCGTACATCATGAACTTCATCTGCGGGTTCTGCTCCGTCATCGTACGCGAGCTGAGCCACTGCATCAGGAACATGCTGACGCCGAGGAGCACGGGCAGGATGTAGAACGGGTCGGCGCGCGAGAGGTCCGGCAGCCAGAGGAACTCGACGCCGCGGAACGCGATGGTGCTCTGGAAGACGAAGAACAGCGTAATCAGGATGGGCAGCGGTACGAGCATGGGCAGGCAGCCGCCCATGGGATTGAAGCCCTCCTCCTTGTAGAGCCGGAGCATCTCCTTCTGCAGCTGTTCCGGCTTGTCCTTGTACTTCGCCTGGATCTCCTTGAGCTTCGGCTGGATCTCCATGTTCTTCATCTGCGAGCGCATGGCCTTGGCGTTGAGCGGCCACAGGGCGACGCGGATGAGGACGCCGAACAGGATGAGCACCCAGCCGTAGCCGAGGCCGAGCAGGTCGTGCATGCCGTACAGCGCCCACTGGATGGCATGGCCGAGCGGCCGCAGGATCGGCCGGAAGGCGCGCCACCCGAACGGGTTCACGTCCTGGAAGTTGTTGCCCAGCTCGGCGAGGCGCTGCGGCTCCTGGGGTCCGACGAAGAGGCGGAAGGCGAACGTCCCATCGGGACCGGGCAGGAGCGTGGCCTCCATGGTGGCGGCATTCTCCTGCGGCAGCGGTGTGGCGATGAGCCCGCCGAAGGCCGTCTGCGTCTCCGGGTGCTGGAGGGCGGCGGCGACGAAGTACTTGTTCTTGACGGCTGCCCAGAGGAGCGGCCCATTCTCGATGCGCTCCGCATCGATCGAAGCCAGCCGGGCGCTGATGATCCCTTCGCGTTCATTGTTGACGACATACGCCAGCGCACGTTCGTCTTCCGCAATGTTCACCTCGTTCATGGCGAGGGACCGCGGCAGGGTGATGAAGAGGTTCGGTGTCTGGCCGTCCGTACCGCTCACGACCATGCGCACGTCGATCGTGTAGCGGTCGGGGTCGAACGTGTAGGCGACATCGATGCCGAGGCCGTCCGCGCCCCGGTGGGACAGCTCGAGGCCGGCGGCACCGGAGCCCTCGTCGAGCTGGAGTCCGCTGCTGTCCGACGCGAGGGTGAAGCCGAGACTGCTGAAGGCAATGTCGCGGGTGCCGATCCGCATCCTGTAGGAGAACAGGTCGGGGAGCTCCGGCGGTGCCAGGCCGACGGGTTCATCCTCGCGGCCGTCCTGGAGGACATTGAAGTTCAGCAGGTGCGCGTCCACGAGGGCGGCACTGCGCGTCGAGATCTGATAGGCGTAGAGCGGTGACTGCACGACCAGGGTGTCATCGGCCAGCGGTGCGGCCGCTCCGGAGCTGACCGTCGCGCCACTGTCGGCACCCGCGATGGCGGTCTGGGGCGGGGCATCGATAGCGGGAGCCGGTACCGGTGTGTCGCCGGGTGCGACTGCGGGCGCGGTCGAGTCCGGCGCCACCTGGACGGGGCCCGCGATCGAGTCGGACGCGACGTCCTCCGAGATCGGCGGCGGCGGTGGCAGCAGCAGATTCGTCACGATCATGACGGCGATCATGAGGATCACCGCCAGCAGAAAGCGTCGACTATCCATCTATGGTTTCGTTCGCTGATCAGAAATTGTGATTGTCACGGCACGGGATCATAGCCGCTGCCACCCCACGGGTGACAGCGCATGAGTCTCCTTGCAGCCAGCCAGCTGCCGTGCGCAGGGCCATGGCGCCGGATCGCCTCCGCAGCGTATTCGGAACAGGTCGGCGTGAAGCGGCACGCAGGAGGCAGGAATGGCGATATGCCCCTCTGATAGCCGCGAATCATCAGGAGGAGCGCGCGCGCGAGCATCGCTTCTCCGTCCACCTCACGAGTTCGTCCCGCAGATCCCCGTACGCAGTACCGTATGCATCGCGTTTCGCTCGCACCAGTACGTCGGCCGCTACATCGGCCGAGGCGAGCCTCGGCAGCACCTCCAGCCGCAGCACTTCGCGCAGCCGGCGCTTCACCAGGTTGCGCTCCACGATCGAATGCCTGTATCTGGGCACGATCACACCCACACGGGGATGCGGGACGGGGGAAGGGGAGTCGAAGACGTCCAGATGGGCCGTCCCGCTCCTCTTCCCCCGTCTCAGAATATCACGGATTTCCGCGCCGTGCGCGATCCGCCGCTCACGCGGCAGCCGTCGTCCCTCTGCGCCCGGCTGGGACGGGGCCGCCACACGCCACCGCTCTATTGCTTCTTGCCGATCGAGACGACCAGACGCTTCCGGCCGTGCCTCCGGCGACGGTTCAGAATCTTGCGACCGGCCTTCGTCGCCATCCGCGCGCGAAAGCCATGCTTGTTCTTCCGCTTCCGGTTGTGCGGGCGGTACGTAGGCATTCCCATGTTACGACTCCGACGTGTGAAATCCTGGTCAGCAAAGACTTGAAGTATAAACGCGGTCGCGGGCTGCGGTCAACAGGCTGGCTGGCTCGAGGTGCATGGCCGCGTCGCCCCGAGCCCGCCCGCGCCGGTATCCCGCCCCGCGGGGCTTCAGCGCCGGCGTCCGATGAGATGGTCGACGGAATAGCGGCCCGGTCCCGCCAGCAGGAACATCAGGGCGGTCACGGCGAAGATGATCGGCAGCTCACGGTCGCTCAGGCCATCGCCGGCGTGGGCGATGAAGATCACGAACAGGAAATGGACGAACACCAGCAGCGCCGCAGGTCGCGTCAGCAGTCCGATGGCGAGCAGGATCCCGCCGCCGAACTCCGCGATGGCCGCAAGCCACGCGAACGTTTCCGGCGCGGGAAAGCCGAGGCCGCTCACCATCCCGACGAACCCCTCCTGCGGCGGGACCTTGCTCATTCCGTGCAGAAGGACGAGAAGCAGAAACACGATCACGCGCACGAGAGCGAGCCCGGTGTCCACCGCTGAGGTTCCCACCGCTCGCCCATCAATGATCCAGTCTTTCATGACACCGCCTCCATGTGTTCGCGAATCCGCCCATGGCCGCGAACCCACCTTCCCGCAACGAGCGGTCCGGCGCGCGCGGCGGCAGGGGTACCGGACGCCAGCGCGAGAAGGAACATGCCGGGCGGCCTCCCGGTTGCCGCGTTGACTTATCCACACCGTGGCTCTAACCTGTCAGGCCGAAACGCCACACACCCTGCCGCATCCCGTGGGACGATGGAGTTGACCGCAGCGGAGGCCTGGTCGCGGATACTGGAGCGAGCCAGGCCTTTGCTCCCCGAACACACATTTCGCATCTGGCTCGAGCACACGGAGCCGCTGGCGCTGTCGCAGGATCGTCTTGCGGTTGCGGCGGGCAGCGACTTCGCAGCCGAGTGGATCGAGGACAAGTACGGCGACCTGCTGACGGACGTGGCAGAGCGCGTATTCGGCCGGCCCATCAATCTGTCGTTCCAGCATCAGACGCGGACGGACGGGGCGACGCGTGCGCGTGTGACACGTGCGGAAGCGGAGATCATGTCGCAGCCGCCGCAGGACCAGTCGCAGTCGGCGCCGGCCGCCCCGCTGGCGCCGCCGCCGGGCGGCGTCGTGTTCGGGTCCCCGCTCAACGAGCGCTACACGTTCGACCGGTTCGTGGTGGGCGCGAACAACCAGCTGTCGGCTGCAGCGTGCCGGGCGGTGGCCGAAGCGCCCGCGCGCATGTACAATCCTCTCTTCGTTTATGGCGGAGTCGGGCTGGGCAAGACGCACCTGATGCACGCGATCGGGCATGTGCTCCTCGCGCGCGATGCCGCGAAACGTGTCGCGTACGTTTCCAGCGAACGGTTCACGAACGATCTGATCGCGTCGATCCAGGAGGGCCGCATGGCGGACTTCCGGCGCCGCTATCGCGACATCGATCTGCTGCTGATCGACGACGTTCACTTCCTCGGCGAGAAGGAGCGCACGCAGGAGGAGTTCTTCCATACGTTCAACGCCCTGCACGACGCGCAGCGCCAGATCGTGATGACGAGCGATCGTCCGCCGAAGGAAATTCCCGGTCTCGAGGAGCGGCTCGTGTCACGCTTCGAATGGGGCCTGGTGACGGACATCAAGCCGCCTGACCTGGAGACGCGCGTCGCGATCCTGCGCAAGAAGGCGGAAGACGACAGCATCGCGCTCGCGGACGAAGTGCTGGACTACATCGCGAAGAACTGCCGCTCCAACGTGCGCGAGCTGGAGGGCGCAGTCATCAAGCTGCTCGCGTACTCCTCGCTCACGCGCCGTGAGGTCACGCTGGAGCTCGCGCGCGAGGCGCTCGGCGGGGTGCTCCGTGAAGGGCCCGCCGTCGAGGTCACGGCCGACCTGATCCGCGAGCGCGTCGCCCAGGAATGGGGCGTGTCCGTGGACGGTCTGATGTCGAAGAAAAGGACCAAGGAGCTTACGGTACCGCGCCAGGTAGCCATGTACCTTATCCGGGAACTGCTCGATCTTTCGCTGGTCGAGATCGGCAATCTGTTCGGCGGACGCGACCATTCGACGGTGATCCACGCAGTGAACAAGGTCGAGGAAGAGCTGGCAATGGACGACACGTTCCGCACGCGTGTGGAGCTGATCAGGGGCCGGCTGGATGCATGAGGATAACGATGTGGACAGGATGTGCGCGGCAGGTCCACTCTCCACATCGTGTCGGCGGATGTGCATGACTGCGAAGTTGTCCCCGCGTCGTGCACATCGTTTCAACAATTACGTAGCGGTGCTGTAACGTTCCGGCGCAACGGTAATGGGGCGGAAAAAGGGAGTCATCAACGTTCCCACATCCCCTACTACTACTGCTAAATTTATAAATAAGTAAAGAGAAGTATCTGTACCTGTGGGTAACTCGGAACGAACGGGCAAACGCACGCGCTGACAGCGCACGAGGTGAGGGGTTCATGAAACTCAAGATCACGCGGGACAATCTGCAGCAGGGTCTCGCCGCGGTGGGCGCGAGCATCCCGACGCGCACCACGCTCCCGGTGCTCT
>DATHUY010000162.1 GCA_035461765.1 Longimicrobiales bacterium | reverse complement strand
CAGCCCGCGGCGGCCGCCGTCTGAAACGGCCCGGAGGAACACGTTGGCCAACGAGCAGACCGAGACAGTCAACATCACCGTGAACGGCGTGCAGGCTGCCGTTCCGAAGAATCTGCGCATCATAGAGGCCGCCGAGCAGCTCGGCGTCGGCATCGCGCACTATTGCTACCATCCCGGGCTGTCTGCTCCGGCGATGTGCCGCATGTGCCTGGTGGAGGTGGAAGGTGCGCCCAAGCTGGCACCCGCGTGCGTCACACCGGTCGCCGAAGGCCAGGTCATTCACACCGAGAGCGAGCGGGCACGCGAGGCACGCAAGGGGACGCTCGAGTTCTACCTGATCAACCACCCGCTCGATTGCCCGGTGTGCGACAAGTCCGGCGAATGCAAGCTCCAGGACTTCACGCACGCGGAGGGCCCGAAGCACGGACGCTCGCTGGAGCCCAAGCGCGTTCTCGGTCAGGATGACTTCGGCGGCGACATCCTCTACGATGGCGACCGCTGCATCATGTGCACGCGGTGTGTCCGCTTCATGCGCGAGGTCGCGCAGGACGACCGGCTGTGCGTCGTCCAGCGCGGCCATCGCTCTGTGATCGATACGTTCTACGACCACGGCGTCGAGGGCAACCTCTGGGCGGGCAACATCGTCGACATCTGTCCGGTCGGCGCGCTGCTCTCAAAGGACTTCCTGCACAAGGCACGTGTGTGGGACCTGGACGGCGGCACGTCCATCTGCCCGAACTGCTCGCAGGGCTGCAACGTCCGCATCGATACGCGCGACAACCTGGTCATGCGCATGCGGCCGCGTGCCAATCCCGATGTGAACTCGTACTGGATGTGCGACTATGGCCGCCACCGTTACGAGTGGATGAACGTGCAGGACCGCGTCGAGGCGCCGCTCATGCGCGGCGATGACGGGCAGCTGCTCGCGACGAACTGGCAGAAGTCGATTCTGGCACTCGTCGAGCGCATCCGTGCGGCGCGCACCGCCGGTGCGCCCGTCACCGTCATCGGCTCGCCGTTCCACGGTAACGAGGACAACGGCATGCTGGCTCGACTCGCTGGTGTCATCGGCACGGCGAACCTGACGTTCCGCTCCGAGCGTGCAGCCTCGGAGATTCCGCTGCCGGGCTTCGACAGGCTCGCGCGGCGGCGCGACCTCGCCGCGAACGTGCGCGGCCTCGAGGTGCTCGGGTTCAGCCGTACCGAGACCGTGCCCACAGCAAAGGGCATTGTCATCGTGCTGGGCGATGACCTGTCCGATCAGACGGCGGAGTTCGCGAGCGGTGCGGACCTGTTCGTCGCGGTCACCCCGAATGCGAGCGCCGCGGTGCGCGGAGCCGACTTCGTGCTGCCGACCACGACGTTCGCCGAAGAGGAAGGAACGTTCACGAACCACGAGGGCCGCGTGCAGCGCTTCTGGCCGGCGGTCCAGCCGCCGCCGCTCGCGCGGCCGGCATGGCAGATCCTCGGCGTGCTGCTCGCAGGCATCGAGGAAGGCGCCACCGCACCCGCCACGGCGGGTGACGCGTTCGTGCGGCTCGGTGACTGGCATCCCGAGTACAGCGGCCTCAGCTACGACATCATCGGCTCGCGCGGCGCACTGATGAACGAGCCCGTCCGCCTGCCGGCCGGCGCGGGAGGCGACTGATGCACGACGCAGGGGCCCTCACCGGGTGGGCGTTCCTCATCATCACGCTCGTGAAGGTCATCGTGGTCTTCTTCTCCGTGATGATCGTAGTCGCGTTGCTCACGCTGCTCGAGCGCAAGGTGTCCGCGTGGATGCAGGACCGCCTGGGTCCGAACCGCGTCGGCCCCGGCGGCCTGCTCCAGCCGGCCGCGGACGGGCTCAAGAACATCCTCAAGGAAGAAACCTATCCCGCGCACGCAGCGAAGCTGTTCTTCGTGCTCGCGCCCATGCTCGCGATCGGGCCCGCCCTGATCACATTTGCCGTCGTCCCGTTTGCGTCCCCGCTGCCGACGCCGTGGGGCCTGGTGGACATGATCGTGGCGGACCTGCCGATCGGTATCCTGTACATCCTCGCGATCACGAGCCTCGGCATTTACGGCATCGTGATGGCCGGATGGGCGTCCAACAACAAGTACTCGTTCCTCGGCGGCCTGCGCGCTGCCGCCCAGATGGTCAGCTATGAGGTGTCTCTCGGGCTCAGCCTGATCCCGGTCTTCTTCCTGGCCGGCAACGTCACGTTGACGCAGATCGTGTGGACGCAGCAGCAGGAGCTCGGGATGTGGCTCGCGTTCCCGCTCGGCCTGTCGTTCATGTTCTTCGTGATCTCCGCGTTCGCCGAGACGAACCGCCTGCCGTTCGACGTCGCGGAGGCCGAGTCCGAGCTGGTCACCGGCTACCACACCGAATACTCGTCCATGAAGTTCAGCATGTTCTTCATTGCCGAGTACTCGAACATGGTCACGGCGGCCGCTCTCATGGCGACGCTCTTCCTCGGCGGCTGGGACATCCCGTTCTTCACGTTCGACAACATGCGGGTAATCGCGCCCGGAGTCGTCGAGGGCGCGGAGCCGACGTGGTGGAAGACGCTGCTCACGTTCGCGTCGTTCGGGATCAAGACGTTCTTCTTCATCTTCCTGTTCATGTGGGTGCGCTGGACCGTACCGCGGTTCCGCTATGACCAGATCATGCACCTCGGCTGGAAAGTGCTGCTGCCGTCCTCGCTCGCGTACGTCACGTTCATGGCCGCGGCCATACTCACCCTCGACACACTGGGTGTGCCGTTCGGTTTCATGTACGGCCTGATCCTGACGGCTGTGAACCTCGTGCCGACGCTGCTGTTCCTGATGCTGATCGACCGCGATCGCGTCATTGGCGGCACCGCGCCCGCCGCGCGCCGGTCCGGGCCGCTGCCGCAGGGAGTGACCGCGACGCGCCAGGCGCACGCGAGCGCTGATGTCGAAATGGAGAGCCAGGAGGCCGGATGGCCATAAATGTGAAGACCGTGAGACGCCCGACGGGCCAGACGTCCTACCTGCGGGCCACGCTCAAGGGGATGGCGTTGACGTTCCGGCATCTCGTCAACCCGCAGAAGGAGACGCTCGAGTATCCGGACGAGAAGCCGGAGCTCGCGCCGCGCTGGCGCGGCACGCACCGGATGGCCGTTCACGCGGACGGCCGGCCGAAGTGCGTCGCGTGCGGACTCTGTCCGACGATCTGTCCGTCCAACTGTATCCGCCTGGTGCCGGGCGAGGACGATCAGGGCAACCGCTATCCGATCGTGTACGAGATCGACGAGTTCCGCTGCATCTTCTGCGGCATGTGCCAGGAGGTGTGTCCGGTCGAGGCGATCCACGTCGGGCAGGATTACGAGAACGCGGAATATACCCGCGAGAAGTTCATCTATGATCTCGATCGTCTCATGGCGCAGGACCATCCGGTAACGGCGCTGTGGGACCCGGAGGATCCGCTGGGTCAATGACAGACTTCCCTCTGACGCAGCTCCTCTGGTGGGTCTTCGCGTCGCTCGCCGTAGGCGGCGGGCTCGGCATGGTCACGCGCAGGAACCCGGTCGCGAGTCTGCTGTTCCTGGTGCTCACGTTCTTCAGCCTGGCGGCTGTGTACGTGCTGCTCGGAGCGCACTTCATCGCGGCGATCCAGATCATCGTGTATGCCGGCGCGATCATGGTGCTGTTCCTGTTCGTGATCATGCTGCTCAATCTCGGCCA
>DATHUY010000161.1 GCA_035461765.1 Longimicrobiales bacterium | reverse complement strand
GGCAGCTCCATCGGATGCTGCGTCCGGTGGGCAGCATCCGTTATACAAACGCAGTAAGCTCCGGGGCGGGGCCATGGCGCGACCTGCATGATACCTGGTCACCGGGCCTGGTAAGTCACGGTGAGGTTCTCACTCCGGTTTGCGCGTGCGCTGCCCTGCGCTGGCTGTCTTGGGTGCCACGCGCTCCTCATCCGTCCCGGACTGCGGAGCCGCCGCCGGCTTCGCCGTGCAGCCGGTGCTCTGGACCATGAGCCCGGAGAGGAGAACGGCCATGATGGAGCGGATGACGTGCACTGTCACCGTCGCCTTCCATTCAGGGGGCATTTCCTACTCAGCGCTCCCGCCCGACCGTGGGCTTCACGTTCGCGTTCATCCGGAACAGGTTCGTCGGATCGTAGCGGTGCTTCACCGCCACGAGCCGCTCGTGGTTGTGCCGGTACGTCGCCTGAATCGTGGCGGGCGTCATATCCGGCTCGAGATCGTTGACGTAGAAGCCGTAGGTGAACCGCTCGAGGCCGCTCCAGTATTCGCGCGTCGCCTGAATGTGCTCCGATCCGTCCTCGCCGAACGGCCACATGGAGGCGACGAGCATGTTCGCGAACGCGTCGCGTTGCGAGAACGCGGTGGCATCGGGCGCGATCAGCCCGATTGCGCCGCTGGCCTGCTGAAAGAATAGCGCCGTCGTACGCCGGGGATCGGTGCGGAATCCATCGACGATCGCCGTGACGAGGTCGGGCCCGAGTCGCCGTATGAAGCCGCTCTTCAGGTAGCCGGTAATCGCGCGCGGATCGGTCGTGTCGCCCGCGCGCTGAAGCGCAACGTAATCGACGGGCCGGATGGTGTCGCTGAGCGGCTGACCGATCGCGCGCAGCGGTGCGAGCGCCTGGTCGAGCAGGCTCGTGCGGCCCGAGTAGCACACGCCGATTTCGATGATGCCGGGCGCGTCACCCGGCGGCTGCACCATCGTGCATCCGAAGCTCAGCTCATCCGGCGCTTCGGGGCCGTACTCGCCGAACACCGTGAGCACCTCACGTGCACGCGAGATGGGGAATACGATGCTGCCGCCCATGACCTGCCGCCGCATCGGATGGAGCCGGAACTCGAACGACGTGACAATGCCGAAGTTGCCGCCGCCACCGCGGACGCCCCAGAACAGATCGGGATGCTCCTCCGCGTTCGCACGGCGGAGCTCACCGTCCGCGGTGACCACGTGCACGCCGCGCAGATTGTCGATGGCGAGACCGAACCTGCGTCCGAGACGACCGAACCCACCGCCCGTCACGAGTCCGCCGACGCCGGTGTGCGACACGGTGCCGAGCGGTGTCACGAGATCGTGGGCCATCGTCTCGTGATCGACCTGACCGAGCAGGCTGCCACCAGTCACCCATGCCGTACGTGCGACGGGGTCGACGCGCACGTCGCGGAACCGCACGAGGTCGATCTGCATGCCGCGGTCGCACGTCGACTGGCCGGAGTAGCTGTGGCCGCCGCACTTCACCGCGAGCAGCAGACCGCCGTGCTCCTGCGCGAACTCGACGGCGCTGCGAATGTCGGCTACACCCGTCGGCTGCACGATGAGTGCGGGGTGTCGGTCAAAGGCCGGGTTCAGGATCAGGCGCGCGTCGTCGTAGCCCGGATCGTCGGCCAGGAGCAGGGAACCGCGGAGGCGCGCGCGCAGGTCGGCGAGGGCCGCGTCGGTCAGGATCACGGTCCTGCCGTCACCCGTCACTGCCTCCACGTCCGCGCGGATATGCGCGCGGCGCGGGTTGGGGGAGGCCAATACCGTGGGGTTCGGCAGCGACAGGGTCGCGATCGCGGCCGCGGCGGACTGGACGAAGGTGCGACGCTTTATGTTGAACCTGCCTGTCACATGATGGCTCACCTGTTCCCCCTTCGAGTCCGGTGTTTCCATGCAAACGCAATCGGCGTGAGAGCGGGGCCATCCGAGTGCACATCTGCATCAGGCGGCAGTGTTCCGACCACCGGCCGCCACCCGCACGTCAGGCGTACAGGTTGATCAGCCACGTCGCGAGCAACAGACCTGATCCAATCGCAGCGCTCCCACCGGCGATGCCGAGCGCATGACCCGCGGCTCGCGACCTCACGGCAAGGACTGCGACGACGGACGTCAGCACGACCAGGACCCATGGCAGAACGAGTACCCATGCCCAGGTCTCCGGCACTCCGATCGCGGGGATGAAGAGGTGCCGACGTGCGGCGCTGGCGAGCGCTGCCGCCAGCCCCGCGATGAACAGCAGTCCGACGAGCGCAGTGAGGAGGAGTGCGCCGGATAAGGCGCGACCAGCG
>DATHUY010000160.1 GCA_035461765.1 Longimicrobiales bacterium | reverse complement strand
AACATCAACGAACTGAACGCACGCCCGATACCCAACACGGAGGGCGCACTGAGCGCGTTCGTCTCGCCGGATGGGCGGTGGGTCGCGTTCCTAACGAATGACGATCGCCTCAAGAAGGTTCCCCTGGACGGCGGACCGGTGACTGACCTGGGGAATGTGTTCCGTTACATGGATGCGCATTGGGGCGTGGAGGACCGCATCGTCCTGACGTCGCTCCGCCATCGCGGGCTCGCGTGGATCCCCGCCGCCGGCGGGGCTGAGCGGCAACTCACGCGGCGTGACACCGCTACCGGCGAGACACGTCACTCCGCTCCCCTGGTGCACCGCGACGGGACGACCGTCCTGTTCACTGCGGAACGTGGGCGGGACGGCCCGGTCGCGTCCGATGGCGAGCTGGCGGTTGTGATTCTCGACCCATCTGCCGAAGAGCCGATGCAGCACACCCTGCTCGGCGTGCGGGCGCGGCGCGCCGTGGGGATCGTCGATGGCTGGCTGCACTATGTCTCTGCCGATGGCAGCGGTATCATGGCGATACGCTTCGACGTGGCGCGTCGCCGGGCGAGCGGCGAACCGGTCGTTGTGCTCGACCATCAGCATGGCGGTATCGACGAGGCCTCGCTCGCGGACAACGGCACGTTGCTCTACACGCGCCGCCGGAACGTCAATGCACCCGTGCTCGTGGACTCGACCGGTGCCATACAACCACTGCTCAGCGGTCTGAGCGGCGACTTCATGAATCCACGCGTTTCTCCGGACGGCAGACGCCTCGTGGTGCAGGCGGCATCGCCTCAGGGGTCCGACGTACTCATCTTCGATCTCGGCGCACCGAGCCCGATGCGTCTCACCAGCTCCGGCCAGGCGATAGGTCCTGCGTGGATGGCGGACAATGAACGGGTCGTATATCTATCCGGCGTCGGCGGAGCCCCCGCGTTCTGGGCTCAGCCGGCGGATGGTGGCGCGCCGGCGCAGTCCCTTGCACAAGGCGATGGAATCTTTGCGGGCGACGTTGGTGGCGACGGCAGCGTTCTGCTCTTCCAGCGTCAGGTCCGCGGCGTCTGGGAGATATGGTCGGCGCCAACGTCGGATCGGACCGGGGGACAGAATGTGTTGCGGCCTGTGGTTGCGGAGCGCTTCGATGCCTATATGCCGTCGCTCTCCCCGGACGGCCGCTGGCTTGCCTACACGGCCAATGCAACGGGCCGCAATGAGGTATTCGTTCGGCCTTTTCCCGGGCCGGGTGTGGCTGTGCAGGTTTCAGAGGGCGGCGGTACCGAACCTGTCTGGTCGCGCGACGGCCGGCGTCTCCACTACCGCGGAGACCGGCGCATGCTGGCCGCGACGATCGTGACGAAGCCTTCCCTGTCCGTCGCTGATCGGAGAACCCTCTTTACGGACTCGTTCGACAGTGACATGCCGATGCCGCACCGCAATTACGATGTTGCGCCAGACGGCCGGTTCGTCATGATCGCGGCAGCAGGCGGTCACGGCGTCGAGACGGTCGTCGGGATCGGCTGGCTCAACGAAGTCCGCGCGCGTCTGTCGCAAATCCGCTGAACCAGTGCAGCCAGCGATGCGCTGCGGTCATACGTATCTGTTCGTAGCGAGGTTCCAGGCGTGACGTAGTCCGCGCGCCAGTCGTTTCCAGGATTGGTCCTGCGTTCGTATCGGGTGAATGAAACGCTCGGTGCGCCTCGCTGGAGGCCTCGAAGGGGGTGTGACGGGCCGGCGGACCGGCCCGTCAACTGACCTCAGGTCAGCTGCAGGATACAGTGGGGTTGAACGGCGTGAAGATGCCATTGGGATTGTCCCGGTACAGCCACACGTGCAGCGACCAGTGCGGTACGGGCGTCGGCGTGCCGCCGACGTCGAACGGGCGACCGTCGAAATGCGGATGCGCCTGGCCGACGTTGAGAACGATGTACTCGATGGCGACGAGTCTGGGCTCGCCATTCAGGCGGGGCTCGTACAACATCACCTCGGGGCGTGCCGGATCGAATACGGGGTCGATGAGCTGCGGGTTCGCCCAGTGCTGCCCCATGCCGCCGAGTGGTGACGCGACGCAGTGTGCGGTCGGCACATAGCCGGCCGCCCGCGCCTGCTCCGTGGAGTGGAAGCGCGCCGTCTCCCGGCGCACCATCATCAGCAGGTCCGACGTGCGGGCGTCGTGTGACGTCATCACTGCGTCGACCTCGTGCTGATGGAGTTGCGTGGCCGTCGGCTCGTCGCATGCGCCGACCAGGAGCGCCGAGGCGAGTACAAGGGCATGGCGTGTCCGGATCATGGATACCTCCGCAGATTGCCGGACGGTCGACCGGGCGGTCGCCCGGCGCCATCCGTGGTTCAAACGTGGAGGAATGATGATCCAGGCGGGTCAGGCCGCGGTCAGGTCCGGGTCACGCCGGAATTACCGTTGCGCGCCAATCGTCCGGAGAAGCTCATAGTAGCGCGGGTCGGAGCGCAGATCACCGAGGAGCGGGTCGGTCCGCAGCCCGATGAGGGCCGGAACATCCCACCGAAGGATAGCCAGGAGGGCGATTGCGTCGTCGGTGCGGCCGGACGCTCCGAGCGCGAAGGCCAGATTCATGCGCGCGCGTGACTCCGTCCCGGCCCGCTGCTCGAGCGCTGTGATGATCGAGTCCGCTTCCGCAGTCCGGCCGAGCCGCCGGAGCACGTGGGCAAGGGCGCCGGGCACGCCGGGATAATCCGGCGCCTGGCGGTCGGCCCTCTGCAACGTTGCCAGTGCGGAATTCTGCTCGCCGCGGGCTGCCTGAACCACACCCAGATAGTACAGCGTGAGTGTGAAATCGGAGCGCATCTGCAGCGCGCGGCGAAGCTCCCGCTCAGCCGCCGCGAGATCGCCGCGCTGTACAAGGATGATTCCGCGCGTCGCATTGGCGGGCAGCGACAGCGGATCCAGGACGAGGGCCTGCTGGTTATAGCGCGTCGCCTCCTGCGGACGTCCCTCCATCATCAGGTAGAGCGAAAGGAAATGGTGCGCCCATGGGTAATTGGGGTTTATCGATAACGCGCGGCGCAGATCCGCTTCGGCGCCGCCGAAATTCTGTTCCGACAGGCGCACATAGGCGCGCGCAACGACCGCTTCGACGAGTGCGGAATCCAGTGACAGGGCCTGCTCGGCGCTGACATTGGCGCGCGCCAGGGCCTCGCCGGCCGGCATATAGCCATAGATCGCGAGGTTGACGTAGGTCTCTGCCAATGCTGCATACGCTGCTGCGAATGATGGATCCCGCTCCACCGCTCCCTGATGGAACCGTGCGGCCCGCTCCAGCCGATCGCGTGTCGGCAGGTCCCAGTTGTAACGACCGCGCAGGTACAGGTCGTATGCTTCCGCGTCCACTCCCGGTACCGTTACCCGTGCGGACCCGGCTGGCTGAGTCGGCAGCCGATCTCGCAGCGCATGCACGATGGCGAGCGCGATCTCCTCCTGCACCGCGATCATGTCCTGCGTCTGCCGATCGTACGACTCGGACCACAGCACGCTGTTGTTGTCCGGATCGACGAGCTGCGCCGTGATCTTGAGGCGATCGTCCTGCCGGCGCACCGTGCCTTCGATCACGGCAGCAACGCCGAGCGTGTCTGCAAACGCACGCGCGCTCAGGCCCCTGCCTCTGAGGGCGAAGGTCGATGTGCGCGCGGACACGCGCATGCCTTCGACTCTGCCGAGCCTGGTGATCAACTCGTCCGTCAGTCCGTCCGCAAAGTGTCCGTCGACAGCGTTGTCGGTTGTGTTGACGAACGGGATGACGGCGATGGATGCATCATCGCGTGGCACCTCGGCGTCAGCGTTTCCAAGGCGTGCCAGCTGCCACCATCCGATTGCTAGCAGTGCCAGCAACAGTGTCACGGCCGCAATCGGGCGCAGCGATCCATTTCTGCCAGCCGGCAGCACTCCAGGCAGTGCCGTCGGGGCATCGTCGCGTTCCCGATCTCCGTTTCCAGCCACGGGCCGGCGATCGGAAGGATCGGGCGCCGGAGCGGCGGCCTCGTCCGCACGTGAGGGAAGGGCGGCCGGTGTAGCTGGCTGCACGCGCAGCCGCTGCATGAGCGAAATCACGGCAGCATCCGCACTGGTTCCCAGTTCCTCGCGCACGAGCGTATCGAAGGCCTGCCCCGCGCGCAGTGCTGCCGCGCGTTCGCCAGTCGCGTCCAGCGCTTCCATCAGGCCGACGGCAGCGCGGGCGTTGAACGGATCATGGGATTGCAGCCGTCGCCACAATGCAGCCGCGTCCTCGAATGCGCCGCGCTGCCGGGCAGCGTTTGCCAGGGCCTCGAGCGCATGAGCGTGCTGCCGCGCCAGCACAGCGCGCTGCTCGCCTGCCCACTGCTCGAACTCCGGTGCACCGGGAAGATGGAAGCCGTCGAGGAACGGGCCGCCGTAATACTCGATCGCACGCTGATGATCGCCACGTTCGATCGCCGTGACGAACGCCTCGACATCGGACTCGAGCAGTTCAGGATTCAGCCGGAGCTCCGACGTGCCGAGCACGACATCCGGCGAGCCGAGCTGCCGACGCAGAACATGAAGCGACTGCTTCAGCGCGCCGCGTGCTCGCTCCATGTCGCTCTCCGACCACAGATGCGCTGCGATCCGATCGCGGCTGATGCCGTGTCGTCCGGCGTGAGCGAGCAGAGCCAGCAACGCTATTATCTTGCGCTGGGCGCCCACGCTGTCGAGCGGGGCTCCGTCACGCAGAAGTGCTGCGCCGCCGAATATGCGAAGTCGATACATCGAGGCTCGCAACTTGTACTCGGGGCCGGCGAGGCCGGACGATACTGTGATGATGCTGCACTACGGCGTCATTTCCAAGAATATTGCGGGTCAGGACCTTTCAGCGGCTGGCCCGCAATGAGGCCGGCCGCCGTCGACTCATCGCGTGCTTCAGGGACGGACTGCGGAAGGTCGAACTGGTCCTCCCGGGCAGGTCACCGCAACCGCTCGCAGCGAGCGGGCGTGCGTTCTTGCCCGGCACCACGGCATGGAGTGGATACTCGCAAGAGCGCAGCGGACGTGGTGCGCGTTCAGAGAGGACTGGATCGCGATCCCGCGTCATTGCAGGGCGCGCTTCGCGTGGACACGGACGCTTGCGTGGCTGACGCTGTGCGCAGCCATGCTCGCGAGAAGAGTCAAACGGGGGCCCGACCTCCGGGAGGAGGCCGGGCCCCGAGCCATCAGCGGAACTCGACCCGCGTGTGAGCGATCTCCGGCTTCTTCGGCGGACCCTCCGCAGTCTGGAAGAAGAACGTGCGTCCATCCTCGAGCGTCCCCTGAGCAACGATGTTGATCTTGCCCTCTCCGGGCCGGCCGCGGGCGACGCCGGTCTGCTGCGTGAGGGTGAAGCTGTGGGCATGTCCCACCAGCAGCGAGCTCATCGCGGAGAGTTCGCTGATTGTGAGAACGCCGTCGGACATCGCGACGGCCACCTCCGTCGTGCTCACGAACCAGATCGGCACGGCACCCTTGCCGTGTGCGGTGATGTTCAGAGGACCGACAGACGGATCCGGCGGGTCCGTGTTCCAGATCTCGTGCCCGGCAATGGTGAGGGGGCAGAAGATTGGTCGCGGTGCCGGGAAGGGCACAGCTGGCGGGAACGCGATGGTCAGGTCCACCAGCGCGAGGATGTTGAAGTCGTCCGGAACGCAGTCCGTTTCGCGGATCCACGCCACCACGGCCCAGTCGTCCGTCATGGGGAACCAGCCTGGCTGGATCAGCGAGTAGAACGGCGGGCCGGTGAAGGGCCCGCCCACCTCCATTCGGAGGTTCTGCTGGGCGGCGGTCGCCTCGGCCGGCTCAGTCGGTGACGGGGCCTCGGAGCAGCCGGCCAGCAGCGTTGCGGCGACGCCGGCGGTGAACAGTGAGCGCAGAGTGGACATGAGACTCTCCTTTTCTGCCGCGCGTGCGGCGAAGGGGAACGCAGCCCGCGTTTGCGAGCGCCGTCGTTCACTCCTGCGCAGGTCACGGCAAAAAGGGGAAGCTCAGAGTGGTCCGCACCAGGCCCGCGGGACGGTAACACTGCCCTTGAGGTCGGCGCGCTCGCGCACCGCCTGGCGGTGGCGGCGTGCTCTGGCCGCCTGCCCCCGCCCCTCCTCGATGCCGGCGAGCAGCTCGAGGCTGTAGGGGCTCAGCATCATGTTCACTGCCGGAAGCGGCTGCAACGTCACCGGCAGGTCCGTCTCGTGGAGGAGCAGCAGCGAGGCGGCGGTCGCGGAGTCGCCCGTGGCGAGCAGCGCGCTCCCGGCGGCGAGGCGATGGAGGCCGATCGCGAATGGATGCGCGCTGCCGTGCGCAAACTGCCAGCGCGCGGCGGCGTTCGCCACCTCGAGTCGCGCAAGCGCGTCGGCAGCGGCAGCGGGATTGCCGTCGAGCGCCGTGGCGAACGCCGCGAGCGAAGCTGCCAGGGTGTGCGCGGAGGGCGCAGAGTTGCGCGCGAGCACTGCCTGCTGGTTCTGGAGCGCCGTGGCGTCGCCGTCGCGGCACGCCAGCACACCACGCAGCCAGGCGAGCTCCGCATGACCGCTCGCGGTCTGTGCATGTGCGGAGCGCGCGGCGTGGGTCGCGAGCAGACGTGCACTGTCCGGGTGCACCTCGCCCAGCCATGCACCGGTGACGGCCAGCCCGAAGGAGCGGAGCGGGCCGTGCGAATGCGATGTCGTGCGGGCGTACTGGCGCACCGCCGCAAACGCCGAATCCCAGCCACCACGCCCCGCCCAGGCCAGAGCGCTGCCCCAGGTGTGCGCCGTTGCGATGCGCGCGGCCGGGTTGCGCGCGAGAACGCGTTGGGAGAGGTCGAGCTGAGCGCGCGGGAAGCCGAAGCTCAGCATGCTCGCCGTCGTGCGGTCAGGATCCGCGGCACCGGCGGTCCCGGAGAGAACGTCCGCACCGATTTCGGCCTCCTCGGCGCTCGGCTCGCCGCCCGTGCGCGCCAGCTGGACCAGGTAGCGATAGTAGTCGACCGGGCGCAGGTCCCACTCGCGGCGGGCGAGCGTGTCGAGACGCAGCTTCTCGAGCCGGGCGAGCGCGGCTCCACTCTCCGCCGTGTCGCGCTCCAGCACCGCGGTCCACAGACGATGCTCCCAGGCGGGCACGAACCCGGGGTTGAGCTCAGTGACGCGGCGCAGGGCATTACGGGCTTCGTCCAGCTGAACACCCAGGAACGCGCCGTGGTGGGTGAGGTGGTCGCCCAGCTCGAACCAGCCCGGCCAGTACGCTGGATGTCGGGTGGTCACGGTGCGCAGCTGCTCCAGCCGCGCGCGCGCGTCCGTGCCGAGCCGTGCCTGGACCAGCAGGCGGTCGGGCTCGGGGAAGGCCGCACGGTGAGCGAGTACCGCGGCTATCACCTGAGAATCGACAGGACTGCCGTGATAACTGCGGGAGAACCAGTAGCGCCAGTATGCGAGCCCGAACCCGGAGTCCGCTGCGATGGCGCGGGCGAACAGTTCCGGAGCCAGTCGGAAGCGGGCTCCTGCAATTGCGCGTTCCCCCTCCACGAATGCCCTGAGTGCAACGATGGAGGATGTGCCGCGCGCAGCGGCGGCGAGGGCGGGCTCGCGCGATTCGAGCCAGCGGCTGCGAAGCAGGGCGAGTGCAAGCGAATCCGCGAGGGCTGATGGATCGGGTAGCGCAAGCACGCTGCCGCTGGCAATCACCCGTCGGTCGCGCGCATCGTGAACGGATATCGTTCCTCGCACCAGCGAGTCCGATCTGGAGAATCGGGCGAGGACGACGGTGCCGAAGCCGGCGCGCTGCGCACTCGCGATGCGATCCTCGTCTGTGCCTTGCTGCAGCTGTTCGTCCCGCATGGCGAGCAGCGGATCGGCGACCGTCACCGGTGTCAGGGCGGCGAGTGCGTCGCTCAGGAGCAGCGTGGCGTCACGGGCGAGTTGATCGTCGGCGCCCGCGGCGACCAGCGGCAGGATGACCATTGGGGCATCGGCGCCGGTTCCAGCGCCTGGCCCGCGCAGGAGTCCGCCGCCCACCACCAGAGCGAACAACACAGCGAGCAGTGCGGAGACGCCGATCAGCGGACGCTGCAGTTCTCTCCATCGGAGAAAGCCGCGGAGCGTGGTGGCGGCCTCGGCTGCCGAGGGGCGGTCGTCCGGATCCTCGGCCAGACACCGATCGGCGAGCGCGGCGAGCCGACCGGACAGGCGCGGGGCACTGGCGGACCTGCGGGCACCTGACAGCAGGTCGTGCAGAAGCACCCCGAACGACCACACGTCACTGGGCGGTCCGGCGAGGCGGCCGTCCAGCTGCTCCGGGCTCACGTAGCCGGGCGTGCCCGCCGGAAGCGCGGCACCCGCGTTTCTGGCGATGACAGCGACGCCGAAGTCCATCAGGCGGACGCGGCCATCCGGCGCGACGATGACGTTGTCCGGCTTTACATCGCGGTGTACGATGCCGAGCGCGTGCGCGGCCGCGAGCGCGTCGGCGACCTGCAGCGCGATGTGCGCCGCCTCGCCCGGCGGCAGCGGACCCGAGGCCAGCCGTTCCGCTAGCGACTGGCCTTCGCAGAACGCCATCGCGATGAAGTCGCGTCCATCCGATGCCGTACTGATCTCGTAGATTGCTGCCACGTTCGGATGATCGAGTGCGGACGCGGCGCGTGCCTCCTGCAGGAGCCGGGCACGGGCGGCCGCGCCCGCGCGGCCGGAGCGCAGGAGCTTGAGGGCAATCGGTCGGTCCAGCTCGGGGTCATGCGCCAGGTAAACGACGCCCATGCCGCCCTCGCCGAGCGCCCGCACGATACGGTAACGGCCAATCGCAGCCGGCGGCGGGTCGTCCGGCGTTGCGGCGATCAGTGCCGCGGCGCGATCACGGTCCAGGTCACCGAGAAAATCGCCGGCGGCATCGTGCGCAGTCAGCAGCCGCTCCACCTGGCGCCGGACATCCGGTAACGAGCCGAGCGTGGCGGCCAGCACTGCGGCGCGAGCGGGCGCGTCGAGCTCGAACGTCCTGTCGAATGTCTCGGAGACCAGTTTCCAGCGTTCCGCTGCGTCCATGAACCACTCCGGTGCGGGATCGCGGCAGGGGCGGTAGCAGTGTCATACATATGGATGCGTAAAACGGGAGGCGGCGAGGCAGCGCCCCGCCGTCAGGCGTCGCCGGACCCCGTTCCGAGGCGATCGTAGAGCCAGGCGCGCGCCAGCGCCCAGTCCGACTTGACGGTGCGCGCTGAAACTCCCAGCACCAGGGCGGTCTCCTCTGTCGTGAGACCACCGAAGTAGCGGCACTCGACCACCTGTGCGGCGCGAGCGCGGTGAGCCGCGAGCTCCTCGAGGGCCCGGTCGAGATCGAGCAACTCGACTGCTGTTGCGTCGACGGCGAGGCCGCTCGCATCGAGGCTCACCGGCACCGCGCCGCTGCCGCGCTTATGGCTGTTGCGGCGTCGCGCGTGCTCGATGAGAACCTGGCGCATGGCGCGTGCGGCGGCCGCAAAGAAGTAGGCGCGCTCGTGCAACGCGATCTGTGGCGAGTGGCCCAGCTTGAGATACGCTTCGTGCAGCAGCGCCGTGGGCTGCAGCGTGTGTCCCGCGGCCTCGTGGGCGAGCTGCCGGCGCGCCATCTCCCTGAGCTCGTCATACAGCAGCTCCACCAGCGCGTCGAGCGGCGTGCCGCCGGCAGGGTCGACGGTGCGAAGGGCGGCGGAGACATCTTTGCGCAGTAGAGGTGCTTCCATTGGCCTGGTCATGCGGGTTCCACACGTTAGGCGGTGCAGGCCGGTGTGTCCAGCCCGTGTAGTCATCCGCCCGCGGTCGAGCGGACCCGCACGGCCAGCCGCGGGCGGTGGCGGTAATGGACGGGCACTGCCAGCGCTCAGCCGACGCCATGTTGCGGGTCCCACGTCGCTTCCACGCAGGTATGAGTGAGGGCACTCTCCACCCGGAACGACGGAGTCGGCAGATGAAGGTGGGACCCCGAGGAAACGAGGACACTCACGGCCGGGGCGGGGTCCTGATCATGGACTCCGTCAGCAGCGCAGGCGCAGCAATGTCACCCAGTCCGGGCGTGACGGCCCATCCAGGAGGCGCGGACGCCGTCCTGCCGCTGCTCCTGCTCATCCTCGCCTGCGGCGATGGTCCTGCCGATCCGGGCGACTCGCTCCCGCTCATGATCACTCCGGCGGTCGTCACGTTCGACGGCCTGCACCAGAGCGGTGGCATCACCGCCGCGCGCGGGGGCAGAAGCACTAGCCGACCGGATATCAGGGTCACCGCGGAGCATCGGTGGCTGCACGATGTGGGCGTGCTGGACGCCGACTCTCTGGCCGTCGCTCGGCTGCATGCGACGGGACCCGGCAAGATCGACCTGGTCATCAGTGCGTTCGGCGGAGCGGCGACCATGACGGTACAGGTACAGCCACACGGTCCTGTGATCATGCAGATCGTCGGCAGCGACCTGCTGGAAGAGGAGTCAGAGGTGGTCCTGCGCGGGTACCGCCTGGATGATGACCTTGGCCCGATCACACTGGCGGGCGCAGCAGCGACGATCCTGGAGCGTGACAGCGCCAGCGTGAGGCTGCTCTTCCCGGACCTTTCGTCGACAGAGTCGTGCGGCGTCAGCACGGACACCATCCGGGTACCCGGGGCGGCGGTGCTGGCGTCACTCGCCCGCTATCGCGCTCACGGCACGGTGCTCACGCTCGAGCTGGGGGAGGCACGGACGATCACCGACGAGGAGCTGGGATGCCTCATACTGCCTGCGGGCACACGTCACGCCCTGGCGTACTACGATCCCACGCTGGTCGAGCGGGCGCGGACCCAGCACGAAGCAGGAGGGTCGCTGGAGTGGGTGTCGTTCGTGATCACGCCCGATGGCGCAACCGGCGCACCCGGCGGATTCGCCTCGTCCGAGGCTGGGCATGGCGGAGACATTGTGCGGATACCTGAGGGCTCGGCCGTCCGGAATGAGCACGCTCCGCCCCACCTGAGGTCTGCCCCCTGGACCATGGGAGAGGTGTTTACCGTGTCGCCCGCGCCGGCGTGGGAGATGGAGGCCGTGGTGCACCGCGTCTACGACGGCGGTTACGTACTGGCTTTCCAGGACGACCTCGGCGCCGACACCGTGAACGGTTTTCTCCAGGTCTTCGACTCCATCATGCCTGCTTTCCTGCGAGAAACTGTACCGTTCTACCAGGAGGTGTTCAGCAACAGGGCGGCCGTGACGAGCACCGCATCGGGTCAGCTGCTGATTCTGGTTGGGCGCTCCTGCTTTGCCGGATTCGCGATGGAGGCGGAGGACGTTAGCGTCGCCCGATCGGTGGGCTGGATAGTCCTGGGTGTGTGCCACGTCGACTACGGGAACCTGCCCTGGGACTACATCCAGGACCTCTTCAACCACGAGATGGCGCACGTCTGGTCCTTCATTTATGCGTGGGATCAGATCGGCGAGCGTGGTTTGGGTGGTACGATCTGGGGACTCGAGGGTGTGGCTACCCTGATGGCACAGGAGGTCCTGCGCCGGCGCATGCAGATCGGGCTGCTCTCGAATCATGACGCACGCGGTGAGAACAACGCGTACGCGCACTCCATCCTGCATCCGGGCCTCCTGCCGAACGGCTATCGGAACAGCGCGTCCTTCCTGCGAGATCTGGTGGTGCGGCGGATGCAGCGCGGAGAGAGTTACGAGTCAGCGCTGCGCGAGGTGGCACGCGGCGGTGTGGACGGCTGGTACGGGTTCACGGCGTGCTGCGAGGAGTGGTGGCATGGTCCCGGCGGCAGCGCAGGTGCGGGCGCGCCAGGTCCGGAGTCTCTCAGAGGACGGTTGCCCGGACTGTCCGCGCGGATGCGCGACGTCGATCCGGAGTGGGAGCCGGAGGATGCCGTGCTCATGTGGACACTGGCGCACGCCGTCGATGATCTGACCACCAACCCGGCGCTTCAGGTACATTCGTTCCGGGACGCGGTCGGCACGGCGCGTTCCATGAATCCGGCGGCGGCGTGGAATCCGGACGCGGAAGTCACGCCTGCGGCGGGACCGGCGCGCGTGTCGAGGGAAGGCGGCAACTCCGGGTATTCGTACCTGCTGAGCGATACGCGCGTCGCGGTATTCCGGATCGCGACGGACGAATTTGGTACCTCACTACGCTGGCGGATTGCGCGATACCAGTGAAGCCGCTGCATGTTACGGGAGCCGCTTCTTCAGTGCAGGGTGGCGCCTGGGGGGACGAGTGCCGGCCCCTGACGGAGATCGCCGTCGCCCGGGGGGCCTTGCACCAGGTCGCCCGCAGCATCAGCATACAGGACGCCTACCGGCGTTATTCCCTCCCACCCCCGGAGGACCCATGACGTGCATGCGTCGATTCACACCCGCCGCCTTCCTGCTCGTGACGCTCACCGCGTGCGCACCGGCGGAGGATGCCGAGCCCGCCGATGCCCCGGCTGCCGCCGAGCAGGCTGAGCCCACCCCACCGGCCGACCTCGAGGCGCGCGGCGAGGCGTTCACCGCCGCCTGGAACCAGGACGATCCGGCGGTGATTGCAGAGTTCTTCACCGAGAACGCGACAGTGGTTGCCGACACGGCCACGTTCAATGGACGACAGGAGATCCTGGAGGGATGGCTGCAACCAGGTGTTACGGCGGAGTCCGCGCTGCGTGTGCATGATCAGCAGTGGGAAGCGGCCGGCGGCGATTATCGCTCCACGGGCCGTTTCACCTACGACTATACGACGCCCGAGGGCGACGCCAGCATGACGGGCACGTATGAGACGATCTGGACGAGAGATGCCGATGGGCAATGGCGGGTGAGCCGCATGACTTCGAGGGCTGATCCGGCCAGCTAGCCGCTGCGGGAGTGATCCGCCCTGCCGTCGTGATGAGGGCGGGGCGGGATCATCCGACCGGCTGCCGGCAGCCCCAGCGGCGATTCAAACGCTGATCCGCACCGCACCGAAAACCGGCGCCAGAGTCCGGGAGTCCGATTCCGCCCGGTGCGGCAGCGACTGCACGTGCACGACCATACCCGCCTCGAACGGGCCGACGACCACGTCCATCGTACCGCCGGCTTCGAGCATCATTTCCGACACTTCAGGCATGTCGTCGAGGTGATCGCTGTCGGCCCGCCACGTCTGATCGGCGCAGCGGAAGGGCGCGCCGCCGAGTGAGAAGCGCACCGGCCGCGCATGCGCGACGTTGATCACGCGCCAGTGCTCGAGCGTTGCGGCAGACATCACCAGTTGCGGCTGTACGCGCCCGTTCATGAGCAGCACATTGCCCATGCCGGCGCTGCGCAGATGGCGGTGTGACGCGGCATGACGGTCGAGACACACGTCATCCAGCACGATGACGCGTTCGGCGCTGGCCGGTGCCACTGCGGCCGGGCGAACGATGAGTACCCCGTGCAGCCCGCGCTCGATCTGCATCACAGCGCCGGCCGGATGATACCAGAACGTCCCGGCGTGTGTCAGCGGGAAGCGGTACTCGACGGTCCCGTTCGGCGGCACCATCCGGTGCGGCCGGACGATGATCGGCTCCTGCATCCCGGCACGCGATTCGGACGTATACCGACGCGTCGGCGGTCCGCTCAGTGCA
The DNA here is from genome assembly GCA_035461765.1 of Longimicrobiales bacterium. Taxonomy (GTDB): domain Bacteria; phylum Gemmatimonadota; class Gemmatimonadetes; order Longimicrobiales; family RSA9; genus SH-MAG3. The sequence goes on along the minus strand of DATHUY010000160.1, from coordinate 113,583 downwards.
AACGAGGTGGGCCGGGGCAGGGCATTGGTCAGTCGCACGACCAGCGTGTCGCCGAGCCGCGCTTCGATCAGCGGGCCTGGTGCATCGCCGTTATACAGCCAGCCATCGAGCGGCCGGTAGTGCGGGCCAATGTGCCATGGCCCAGGTCGCGCCTCCAGTTCGACGGTCACCTCGCGGGCAGGGCTCACGTCGTCACTGCGCATCGGGCAGCGCGCGTGGCGCGAGCGTGCCGCCGCTCAGCGTTCGCAGGTATGCCTCGAGTTGACGCAGCTCGCGCGCGTTCAGCTTCAGCGGTTTGAGCTCCGTGTGGCCGGACGGCGACCGTGGCGCACGGTTGTAGTGCTGCACCACCTGGTCAAGTGTCTGCAGCTGTCCTGCGTGCATGTACGGGGCGCGGTCCGCAACGTTGCGCAGGGACGGCACCTTGTACGCGCGCTCCAGCTCGTGCGCATCGACAGCGAGGAACTCCAGCTCCGCGCATTCCTCCGGTGACGCGTCGCTCCATCGGCTGCGGCAGTTGAACTCGTCCGCGAGCACCTGGCGAGCGCCGAGCGCGCGGCCGCTGTCGTCCGGCAGGCCCGCAACGACGCCCACACCGGTGTTATGGAATTCGTTGTTCGTGAGTAGGGGGCCGTTGTGGCACTGCGTGCAGTTGCCCTTGCCGATGAAGATCTTCAATCCCGCGATCTCGTCTGCGGTGAGCAGGTCGCGCGGCTCCCTTCCATCCGCGACGAGGGCCTCGACGTAGCGGTCGAAGCGGCTCGGGCCGTAGCGGATCAGCCGCTCGTATGCCGCGATCGCTTTGCCGATGTTGACATATACGCGCGTCACTTCGTCGCGCTGCTGCTGGGTCAGGGCTGTCCACGCCGCGGCGGCGCCCGTGTCAGCGACGGGACCGGCCACGGTCGGTATGTGCTGCAGCGATGGCAGCTCGCCGAACAGCGACTCGTACTCCGCGCGATAGTGCGCAGCGATGACGTGCGCGTACTGGGCGCGGGTGCCGCCGTGCTCGACCGGACTTTCGAGGGGACCGAGCGCCTGCGACCACTGGCTGTCCTTGCGGCCATCCCAGAACAGGAAGGGCGCGTGTGCGGTCGCAGCGATCGGCATGGTGCGGCGTGTCGTCGTGCCGACGCCCGTCGCGAGCGGCGTGTCGTCCTGGAACTCGCGGTCGGCGACGTGACACGTGGCACACGACACCGTCCCTGTGCTGCTGAGGCGCGTGTCGAAGAAGAGCCGCTGACCGAGTATTGCTGCCAGGCTGTCATCGGCGACACGGTTGGTCGGGTCAGCAGGCACCTCCTCGAGCGCACCGATCCACATGGACGCGATCTCGTCCAGCTCCTCCTCGCTCCACCGTCCGCCCTGGCCGCTGACTGCGGCACACGCGACGATTCCGGTCAGGGCGAACATCGCGGTCAGCTTCAGAATGCGTGTTGTCATCGGGTTCTTCCGGCCGGACCGCGGCTGGCGGTCCGGCGCGGTCTCCAGGTCAGAGGCTGAGGTTGAAGGTCACCGTATCCGTGCGGACGCCATCCGCGATAGCGAGCCGGAACTCCCACCAGCCGCCCATGTTGAAGCGCACGCCGTCGATCTCGTATACTCCGTCGCCCAGTCGCTTCGTCATGCGGGGCCGCGTCGGCAGCCCGTGGCCGTGCTGCGGCATACCGCCGTCCACCTCGATTGTGGCGCCGTCGATGGGTCTGCCGCCGTCGTCGTGTACGCGAACACGCACCTTCTGCAGCTTCCGCTTCACGAGCGGTGCGACCGGCTCCAGCGTGACGCTGTATACGCCTGCTGCGCTGACGCGCGGGCCGAAGCCGAACTCGGTTTCAGCCGGCAGGTCCGGTCCGCCGTGAAGCATCATCATCATGTGTGTGCACGCGCCGAGTCCGCCGAGCACAACCGCCGCCGCCACCAGCCCCAGCCGGCGAATCCTGCTCCGCGGGGCCGCCTCGTGCCCGCCCGCCGGACTGCTCTGATCGTTGCCGTTTTCCTGCACCAGGTCTGTCATGGTCGTCCTCACTGAACATGGTCATTGGGTGCTGCGTCCCTGTGAGAACAAAGCTAGGAGGCGGGCTCCCGGCGGGATTGAACGACCCGGACGGAACGGCTGAAGAAACCGGACGAGTTCCTTGAACAAACAGGCTGTCAGAGGTATTCATCGAGAATCCGTCATCAGGAAATCACGAATGAACGACGCAGCAGCTGTATGGTCCCCGCGGTGGTACCTCTGGGACGGCGGATTCCTGGCAGTGGGCGCGAGCCGGGGAGTGGTCCCGCCGCACGCACACCACGCGGTGCAGATTGCGCTTGCGGTCGAAGGCGTCATCAGAATCGCCGGCGCGGATGGGCAGTGGCAGGAGTGTCGCGGCGCAATCGTGCGACCAGACGCGATGCACACGTTCAATGGCAACGGCGTGCTCGGCGCCATGCTGTTCGTGGATCCGGAGTCGCTGGAAGGCGTATGGCTGCGGTCGTCGCTCCTGACGGATGTAACGATCGTGCCGCCTTCACGTACGGAGACCTGTGCCGCCGAGCTGCGGACACTGTCGGAACGCCCGCTCGAGGCACTGCCGGTGCATGAGCTCATCCGCCACTGTATACGCGCACTCTGTGCGGGTGCTCCGCCATCGCGCCACATGGACCCGCGCATCGCCGGGGTCCTCGCGTCGATCCGAGCGGCCGACGATCTCCGTATTTCGCTCGAGGACGCGGCTGCGCTCGTTTTCCTCTCACCCGGTCGCTTCGCACATCTCTTCACGGAACACGTCGGCCTGCCGTTTCGGCGCTATCTGCTGTGGCGGAAGCTGACGCGCGCGCTGCTGCGCGTAGGACGAGGCAGCTCACTCAGTGAGGCCGCTCACGCCGCAGGGTTCGCCGACGCCGCCCACTTCACGCGGACGTGCAATCAGATGTTCGGCATCAGCCCGTCCGTTCTGATGCAGGGCGAGTTCTTCGAGATTGCAGCCCCATTCGAGTGGCCCGGCGACGGACGCTCAACCCATTCTGCAGATCGACCCAGGCTGGCCTGATGGTGTCCGCTACTGTGCGCTGCACAACGGACTGAGTCTCTCAGCTCGCCAGAGACCCGCCACTTCCAGCCGGTTCGTTCAAGCGCTGGGCCGGCACCATTCAAGGAACTCCCCCGGTTCGTTCAATCCGCCACGAACACCGCTGCATAGCTTTCTCCCACGATCCAACGAACCGTGCACGTCGGAGGTGAGTTCATGGGTGTGTCCGTTCGATACAGCGGCAGCGCAGTCGATCTCAGTCCGATCGCGGGACTCCGCGTCGACTGTGAGAGACGGAGTGATGTCATGGCGCGGCTCCAGGGACGCGCCCGTCGGGACATTGAGCAGCGGTTCGTCGCAGGTCACACTGCCTGGATCGCAACGATCGACGGCGAGCCGGCCGCGTGGGGCTGGATGGCAACCCGCTCTGCCGACATTGGCGAGATGGGACTGACGTTCAAACTTCCGTCACGCCAGCGCTACCTCTGGAATTTCGTCACACGGCCTGCGTACCGCGGCCACGGTATTTACCCGCGGCTGCTCGACGCCATCGTGCGCGCCGAAAGCACGCGCGCCGACAGGTTCTGGATCGCTCACGCGCCGGAAAACAGAGCTTCGGAGGCGGGAATCCGCCGGGCCGGCTTCGTGCCGGTCGCTGAGTTGTCGTTCGACGCAGCAGGAAGGCCGGCTCTCGACGGGATGGGTACGGAGGTGGAGGAAGCGGCAAGGTTGCTGGGGCTCACGCAGGCCAGCTCTCTGACACCGTGCTGGCGCTGCGTGCGTTCAGGGAAAGCGCCGGAAACGGCGTGCAGGGATGGTAGCTGCGCGTGTGACTACCAAGTAGCCGGCTCCGGTTGTGGCTGAGGGGGCGTACGATCGTGCCGTTTCGCTCATTGATCGAGTCCTGGCGTGAATCTTCCCATTCGAAGGCGTCAGCAATGACCCATGGGAGTAGAGCACGACATGATGACTCGAATCAACGCGCCCGGAGCGCTCCTGGTGACGACCGCAGTCCTGTTCACAGCGGCGTGCGGCAGCAGCGACCCCGCCGGGCCCTCGGGCACGGACAATGACCTGGTTTTCGAACGTGAGAACGGCAGCACCATCACGTTCGCGGACGAGACGACCGTGTGGTGCGGGGCGTGGGAGACAGGTGAAGTCCCCGTGGCGTCGGTGCACGTGCTGGTCGGCGGAGTGCCGTCCGGCTGGAAGGTGACGGCTGTGCGGACGGATGTCGTGATCGACCAGCCGATCACGTTCCCGAATACGTTCATCTGGGACGACCCGCATGCCGCCGACATGTTCATTCTCGATCCGCCGAACGAGCTCTCCACCCAGTCGAATGATTCCAGCGGCCGGATCACGTTCACGGAGCTGGACTGCTCGATCGGCGGCACCGTTGCCTTCACGATCGATGCGATCGTCGGCAGCGAGTTCGGCGATCTGCCGGCCGTGCGCGTGACGGGCAGCTTCAGCGGGCGCGTGGGGCAGCCGCCGTTCTGAGTTCGCAGCGCATTGCACAACAAACGGCCACTACGCCTTCAGCGGTGTGGCCGTTTGTTTTCGGCCGCGCTGCACAGGTGCGCGGCCGATTCGGGGCATCCCATCACCGATGAGGAGGCGCGAGCCTGAAACCTGCACCGGTGGGTAAACGAGTGAAGAGACGACCCGAACCGACAGGCGACGCATGATTCACGCGGGACGAGACGCACGAGGCCGGACAGGAGTGTTGCTGCTCTCTGTGGGGTTGCTGCTCGCGGGCGGCTGCGCCGAGGTGACCTGGTGGGAGGCGAGCGGCTCGTGGAGCGGGACTGTCACGCTGCCCGGGGAGACGGCGACACAGCGCACGTCCGGCCTCTCTGACCCCGAGCCGGGCCAGACGGAAAGACGCATTCGGCTGTGCGAGTTGGGCACGGTGGTACTCGGCATGACGTTCGTCCCGATCGAGCGCGGCCTGCCGGCGGCCATCGAGGTGCGCACCGCGGACGCGCTCTGTCGCGAAGGCCGCACTCAGATCACTGGAGGCGCGGTCATGATCTGGAACAACCCGGGCAGCGATGAGAACGTGCTGAGCGCCATCCGCTCCGATGCATGGACGGTGACCGGTGAGATCGATATCACGAGGTACGAGAATCAGCGGCTGCCCGATCTGGACGCTGGCGACACAGCGGAGACCGAGCACATCGAGGGCACCCTGTCGCTGACGGCGACGGACGAAGCCGGTGCGGTCATCCGCATCGAGAACGCGACCTTCCATCTCACCGTGCAGGCGAGCCGCGTGAAGCTGACCATCAGCTGAAGAGTGAGCGCAGGCGCGCTGACGCATCGTCAGCGTGGCGCGAATCCTGTCGCAAGGCTCTTGCAACGCGGTGGGCGTGCCCTATCTTGGAAGAGAAGCGTTTCCGGCCGGCCGATTGCCTCCGGATCTGAAGCATGCTCCCACGCGCTCTGACTGTCGAAGAGTCGCGCTCCGAACTGCGCCAGGCCTCAGGACCCCTGACCAGCCCCCTTCGCGACACTTACAGAGCACCGTACGGCCGATCCGGAGGGCGGTTCCGCCTGTTGGGCGCGCCATTCTCGGCACATCCACCAACGTCCTCACGGCGGCGCGGACCCGTTGGCGCATGGCGATCGCACGCCGGAGTGAGGACAGCGTGCCGGGATACCCGACAACTCGATCGAAGTCAGTCAGTGATTCGTCCTACGGTGGCTGAGCTGCTCGCAGAAGGGAGGCATAATGTCGACCACGCACCTGCTCACGGACTGTCGGATCCTCGTCGTTGATGATGACGAGGCGAACGTCGAGCTGCTCACCTCTCTGCTGGAGGATGAAGGCTATCATCGTGTGACCAGCAGCCGCGACCCGCAGCGGGCGGTGGCGCTGTTCCAGAGCTTTGCTCCCGATCTGGTGCTCCTCGACCTTCACATGCCGCATCTGAACGGGTTCGAGGTGATGGAGCGCCTGGCGGAGATGAAAGCAGCGGACGACTTCCTCCCTATCCTCGTACTGACGGCGGACGTCAACCCGGAGTCCCGGCTCCGGGCTCTCGGCCAGGGGGCGACCGATTTCCTTACCAAGCCGCTGGACGCGATGGAAGTCGCATTGCGCATCCGCAATCTCCTTACTACGCGCGTCCTCCACCGGCAGCAGCAGGATGCGAGGCAGCGGGCGGAGGCGCAGGAGCGCCGGGCCGAGTTTCTGTCCGACGCCAGCCGTGTTCTGGGCGCTTCGCTCGACGTGCAGACGACGCTCGCCCTGCTGCCGCGCCTCGCGGTTCCGCGCCTGGCCGACTACTGCGTCCTCGAGGTGGACGACGGTGCCGACGGCCGCCAGCGTGTAGGCGTGGCGCACGTGCGGAGCGACAGCGAAGCGCTGCTCACCGAGCGGGCTCCGCTCTGGGGCGGGGCCCTGCCACACGGTCATCCGGCTGTCGAGGCACTGGAGTCCGGGCAATCCATGCTGCTCCACGAGGTAGAACCGGGACAGCTCAGCGCAGAAGCTGACGATGTGGAGCGCGAAGCCCTGCAATGGTTGAATCCCCGCTCGCTGATCATGGTGCCGCTCGTGGTGTCAGGCCGGGTAACGGGTTGTTTCACGCTCGCACTGTCAGAATCGGGACGGTGCTTTGGCGCCGACGACCTGGCTCTCGCCGAAGAGCTGATGCGCCGGGCCGCCGGCGCGCAGGACAACGCGCGGCTGTATGACGAGGCGGTACGCGCCACGCGCGCCCGCGACCGCGTGCTCGCGGTGGTCGCTCATGACCTGCGTAACCCGCTGAGCACGATCGGAATGGCGGCCGACCTGCTGCTGGAAGAGGTTGCTGAGCCGCAACGCCAGCACCTGGAGCGGGTCCGCAGGGCGACGGGCCGCATGAACGAGCTGATTCAGAACCTGCTGGATGTGTCGCGCCTCGACCGCGGACAGCCGGCACTGGATCGGTGCCCCGAACGAGTCCCGGAGCTGGTGGCGGAGGCGGCCTCCATGCTCGGTCCCCTGGCGGCTGCGCGTGACATTGTGCTGGAGACCGAGCTCGAGGAAGGGCTGCCGCTGGCGATGGCCGATGCAAAGCGCCTCCTTCAGGTGATCTCCAATCTGGTGGGGAACGCGGTGAAGTTCACCGACAGCGGCGGACGAATCCTCATCCGGTGCGCGGCCGGATCGGATGAAGTCCGGTTCGCGGTCGCCGACACCGGCCGCGGCATTCCGGCCGACCAGCTGCCGCACATATTCGGCACCTTCTGGCAGGCGTCGCCGGATGATCAACGGGGTATCGGCCTGGGCCTCTCCATCGCGCAGGGAATCGTGGAGGGACACGGCGGAAGGATCTGGGTGGAAAGCGAACCGGGTCTCGGGACGACGTTTCACTTCACGATCCCGACCGTACCGGACCCGGCCGTTGCCCGGGCCCCGATCGAGGCCGTCACACAGGCGGTCTGATCGGGCATTCACCAGGTCCGGAGGCAGACGGCGATGACAAACAGCGATGTCGAGGATCCTGGCGCAGCCGCAGGCTCGGAGCGCGGCCCCGATCCCCGCCCAGCCCCTACGTTGGCGGACCGTCTGATCGACCATGTCCCACATCCGATCCACAGCCGGCACCAGCCCGTGTCGCCGGGCAACCCATCCGGCCGGGAGACGAGACTCATCCGCGCGCTTCAGCTGACCTCCCGCCTGGCCGCTGCGGCAATCCTCCTCGGTGGGCTCCTGGTCCTGGTCGGGTGGCAGCTGGATCTCAGGTTCCTGCAGGCGATCGGGCCCGTGGATGTGGTGATGAACCCCCTCGCGGCGCTCCTCTTCGTGCTAACCGGCACGGTGCTGCTTCTCGATCCCTGGCACGGCTCCCGCCCGCTGGTGCGGCTCTGGTCAGCGTCCGCCGGTACCGTCATCGCCGTGTGCGGCGGCCTGGTTCTCATGCGCTCCTTCGGAGCGTGGCATGTCAGCGTCGACGAGTGGCTCTTCACGGCGCAGGTCCTGAGCGTCGAGCCGCCAGACTGGATGGCGGAAAACACCGCGCTGAACTTCCTGCTTCTGGGGCTGGCGCTGCTGTCCCGGCAGTGGCGCGCCGGCCGCGGCTGGCGGCCGGCACACTGGTTGGTCCTGCCGGTCGCGCTGATCGCTCTGCTGGTGGTGATCGGGTACCTCTACAGCGCGGCTGATTTCATCACGTTCCAGTTGCAGCTTCCGATGGCGCTGAATACAGCGCTCTTCTTTCTCGCAGCCTGCTTCGCTCTCGTCGCGGCGCGGCCGGACGACGGTCTCATGGTGCTGTTCGTCAGTGACAGCGCCGGAGGTGCGCTCACGCGTCGCCTCCTGCCCGCTCTGCTGGTGGTCCCGCTAGTGGTGGGTGTCCTCATCAACCTCGGAATGGGCACGGGTCGGTATGGTGCGACGGTCGCACTCGCACTGTTCACGCTCGCCACGATCGTACTTTCCGTGCTGCTCACCATCGGCACGGCCGGCGCGCTGCACCGCAGCAATCTGGCATTGCGCCGCAGCGAGGAGCACTTTCGCGCACTGATCGAGAACTCCAGCGACTACGTCATGATCCTCGACCGGCAGGGGTCGATTCAATACGTGAGCCCGTCGGTCGAGCGGATCCTCGGCTATCGGGCGGCAGACATGCTCGGCAGCACGCCGGACCGTGTGATCCATCCGGACGACATCGGCAAGGTCCATGAGACGCTGAACGAGGTGTTCAGCCATCCTGGCGAGATCTTTCGCACCGAGTTCCGTATCCGGCACGGCGATGGCGGCTGGCGGGTCTTCGAGAATATCACGAGGACGCTCCGTACCGACTCCGGAGATGCCGGTGCCGTCTCCAACGCACGCGACATCACCGACCGGTGCCTCGCAGAGGAGGAGATAGAGCGCCAGAAGGCGTACTTCGAGGATATCCTGGACAGTCTGGATGCAGGGATCGTCGTCTTCGACCCGCTGGGGCGTTTCGAATACGCCAGCGCGTGCGCCGTACGCGACCCGGAAGTTCGAAAATGGGTGATCGGAAAGACGCAGGCGGAGTACGGAGAGGCCCGGGGTCTACCCCGCGAGGTGAGCGAAGCCCGCCAGAGGAGCATTGACGAGGCGATCCGGACACTCTCGGCGAACCAGTTCGAGCAGGAAGTCCCGCGTGCCGATGGCTCCACGTCGCATCTGCTCCGCCGGATCGTTCCAATCCTCGACGAGGCGGGCGGAGTCGAGCGGCTCGTGGGCTTCAGCGTCGATATTACGGACCGCAAGGCGGTGGAGAACGCGCTCGAGGCCGCGAAGGAGGAGGCCGAGCGGGCGAACCGTGCGAAGTCCGAGTTTCTTTCCCGGATGAGCCACGAGCTGCGAACACCGATGAACGCCATCCTGGGCTTCGCTCAGCTGCTGGAGCGAAAGGAGGTCCCGCCCGACCAGAGGAAGCATCTGGGCTATATCCTCAAGGGTGGCAAGCACCTGCTCGCTCTGATCAACGAAGTCCTCGACCTGTCGCGCATCGAGTCCGGGCGACTGGCGCTCTCACTGGAGCCGGTCGCGGTTACGGAAGTCATTCACGAGGCCATCGATCTCGTCCGCCCGCTCGCGAACGACGCCGGCAACGAGATCCAGGTCGAGGAGGCGGTCGGCCCGAAGGTATTCGCGCTGGCCGACCGTCAGCGGCTGTCGCAGGTGCTGATCAACCTCCTGTCCAATGCAATCAAGTACAATCGCGCCGGCGGGCAGGTGCGGATCCGCGCGGAAAGAGCCGACTCCAGTGTCATCGTGCGGGTGTCGGATCATGGGCGCGGCATACGTGAAGAGCGTCTGGACCAGCTCTTCACGCCCTTCGCGCGACTCGGCGCCGAGCAGACCGAAACCGAAGGGGCGGGGCTCGGTCTGGCCCTGTCGCGGCGGCTCGCCGAGGCGATGGGTGGACGGCTGCTTCTGGAGCAAACCGGAACGGAGGGCAGCACGTTCCGTCTCGACCTGACCTCTGTCTCCGACCCGGTGGCGGGGGCGCGCGAACTTCGCGGCGCCGGCGGCTCGGGCTCCGGTGACAGCGGCTCTACCGGTACCATTCTCTACATCGAGGACAACCTCACGAACCTGAGCCTGGTCGAGGCCGTGCTGGAATTGAAGCCGGGGTGGAAAGCGATTTCGGCACTGAAGGGCGAGGCCGGGATCCAGCTGGCGCGGGAGAAGAAGCCTGACCTGATCCTGCTCGATCTGCATCTGCCGGACATGCCAGGCAACGAAGTGCTGGATCGGTTGCATGCCGATCCGTCCACAGCAGACATCCCGGTCGTGATCATCAGCGCCGACGCAACGGACGGCGCCCACACGCTGCTGCGCGCGGCGGGCGCACGTGATTACCTGACGAAGCCGATCGACCTCGAAAGATTCCTCGAGGTCGTGGAGCGGTTTCTTCCGGTTCGAGCGAGCGTCGAGTGACCGTCGGCACATGAAGCGGACGTAGCGCGCCGCTCTGCCGGAGCCGCGGCCATGGCCGCACGGTCACCGAGATGGCGGCGGTTCGCTCCGCTGGCTTCGCGCGCGTCGGTTCGAATCCACCGGTCGCACTCCGCCAGGGCGGACCGCAAAGTCACTTTCGATGCGGGTTCGCCATGGTGACAGTTGACGCCGCCCCTTCCCATTCAGGAGTTCTAAAGTTACGCTATAGGAGCAGCATGGGCCCGGACTGTCAAACGGGCTAAACCCTGCCGCACGATCCCTTTGGCCCGTTTCCGGGCGCAGGTCAAATCGGGGACGTTTCCGCCCTTCGACGAAGCAGGGCTTTCCACGTCGAGGCTGAGATCCAGGGCGGTTTCACTGCATGACCACACCCACAGCGGCACACGCGTCCAATACAAACTACGGACCCCACATTTCAGTCGTGGCGGTGCGGGGATCGGACTGTACGGACCTGTCCGCGTGGGTGTCCAGGGAGGCGAGCGCCGCCGGAAACTCGCCCGTGGAATCAGGGGTGGTTTCGAGGGACGCAGTACCTCCGGCGATGGCGGGATGTCGACTCTGATGTAGCGATCCGGATCTGCGGCTGGTGCACGTACGTTCGCTTGCTCCACGCCGCGCGATGTGACGCGGCATGGCCGCGTCGACGGGGTGCTGCTGACAGAGTGTGGCGAGTAGACTTCGACTTCCGGCTGGCGGGGTTGCGCCAGTTCGAAGCGCGGTGGGCAGGCTGATGCTGGCGAATCTGCCGAATACGGGATCTGGGCGGATGAATTCAGCAACGAGAGAGCAGCAGTCTCTCCGCAGCCTGGTTGAACTATGCTTGCAAGCAGTGTTTTGACGCTGGAGCGCCACCACGTCGTGGTCATCGGCGCCAGCCCTGCCTCGCGCGGAACATGACGCGCGCGGCGGTGGTGGTGGTGAACTACAACACGAGCGACGTGTTGCGGGCATGCCTGGCCACAGTGCCGGCAGGGACGGAAACCATCGTCGTCGACAACGCGTCGACGGATGGTAGCGCAGCCATGGTACGAACGGAGTTTCCCGACGTGCGGCTGCTTGCCAATGCCGCCAATGCTGGCTATGGCAGCGCGGCGAATCAGGGAATTCGCGCGTGCGCCGCGCAATACGTGCTGGTGCTCAACAGCGATACACGGCTGGATGACGGAGCGCTGCGCACGATTGAACAATACCTCGACGCCCACCCTGAAGTGGCGCTGGTCGGTCCGCGACTGCGCAACGGGGACGGCTCGCTCCAGCCGTCCTGCTTTCCCTTCCCGGGCACGTGGGCATGGCTCGTGGAGAACAAACCTGTCGCGCCGCTGCTCGGAAGGCTGTCAGCCGCGCGAGAACGCATGCTCTGCTTCTCGCCACCGGAGACAGCCGCGCCGGTGCCGTGGGTGCTGGGGGCGGTGATGGGGATCCGGCGCGAACCGTTCGAGGCCGTTGGGGGGTTCGACGAAGCGTTCTTCATGTACTACGAGGAAGTCGACCTGTGTCGTCGCCTGCGTCGCGCGGGGTACGACATTCATTACGTGCCGGACGCGGGAGTGGTGCATCTCGGCGCGGCGACCACGTCGCAGGTGCGCGAAGCCATGGTGGTCGAGCACCAGCGCAGCACGCTGCGCTACTACCGTCGCTACTACCGCGGACCGCGGCGGCAGGCCTGGCTGCTCATCATGCGGGCCAAGCTCGCGGGCCGCCTCGTTCGTGACGCCGCTGAACTGGCGGTGGCGCGGGAAGCAGCGCAGCAGGAGCGGCTCCGCGAGGATGTCAACGGATGGCGACGGGCCCTCTGGCTGAACGACCGCTGACCGGCGTGCGCCAGGTGCCGGCGCCGCGCGGCGCGCCGCGCGCGCTGCCCGCCACGCTCGCGATCATGCGCCCGGGGGCCGGCCCCTTCGAGGAGGGCGTCGTGCTGCTGACGCCAGGGCGCGCGGACCTCGCACGCGCGGGGTGGCTCGAGGCAAGTGCACACGCCGCCGGCCGCGCCGCGTCCGAACCCCTGCTGTATGTCGTGCCGCCCCGTGGCTGGCGCGGTCGGACGGCAGACCGGCTGCGCCGTGCGGGGTGGCAGGTCGGCCCGCCGACGGCGCATCTGGTCGCTCGGGGGATGGAGCGCGCGCTGGTGCCGCTGGACGGTCGGACACTCGCACTGGCGATCGACGTGCTTCCCGTTTTCCCCGCGCCACGCCGGGGGGCACGGCTGCTCGCGCAATCCGCGTCCCTGCGCGCGGGAGTCGCTGAAGTCTGGCCCAGGGTCGGCATGGCCGCGTGGCCGATGGGCGGTCTTCCACCGTACGACTGGCTTGCAGACACCGGAGACCTGCCGCCGGCCGGTGTCGTGTCGCTGCCCGGCTGGCGTGAGCAAGACGATACCGTGGTGGTCGTCTTCACCGATCCACTGGGGGGCGACCGGCGCGTCGCAAGGGTCATGACCGGCAACAAGGCGCCGGACGCCGAGGCGCTCGTCCGGCTGGGCGCGAGCGCCCGCGCGGCCGGTGCACGCGTACCGGAGCTGATCCACTGCCGGAAACTTGGTGAGCGTACGGCGACGGTCATGACATGGGTGGCAGGCGAGGCGGCATGGCGGCGGCTCCGGTCGAAGCAGTCGCGGCTGGCGCCGCTGCTCGAGCAGCTGACCGCGTGGCTTGCCGCATGGCACCACGACACGGCTTGCCGAGCGCCGTTCTCGGCCGCCGACATGGAGCGTGATCTGCTCGCGCCTGCGCGCGCGCTCGCTGCGGAGGGCGGGATCCCGAAAGCGTATCCAAACTGGCTCGCCGAACGCGGCGCCCGCGTGCTTGGCACCCCGTTCCCGTGGGTCGCCGCGCATAACGACACGACGATGCACAACGTCCGGCTGGCCGACGGCGGGTTCGGCATCATCGACTGGGAATCCGCGACTGCCCGCAGCTGGCCGCTGGCCGACTTCGAGTACTGCGCGGTGGATGCGGCTGCAGCGGTCCATGGGTATCGCGACCGTGTCGCCGCATGGCAGGCCTGTTTCGACGGCGACCTCGCGGGGTTGCTGGCCCCGCTGCGGGCGCGAATCGCGGACTCCATCGAGCTGTCGGCCGAGCTCGCTGAGCTGTGCCGGCACGCGTGCTGGCTGCACCATGCAGGCAATGAGTCGCGGCTGGCGGCGGGCGCTGACCGGCCGTTCCTCGAAATCGCCAGGCGCATTGCCGCGACAGCCACGGTGGACCTTCTTGGCTGAGCCACGCCGCGTGCTGCTGCTCGCGCCGTTCCCGCCGCGACTCGACGCCACACATGGCGGTGGCCGCAGCATCGCCAGACTCGTGCTGGCGCTGGCACGCCGGAACGACGTGGCGCTGGGTTTCCTGCGCACGGATGATGAGCCCGCGCCGGGTCCCGATGTCATCGCGGCGTGCTCGCTTGTGCACGAGCAGCGGCGCCCGGGCGTCAGCCATTCGTCGGTACGGCCGCTGCCCCGGGCACTGGCCGCACTGCCGGGCATGGCCGCGGGCAAGCCGCTGTGGGTGGCGGCGCGGTGGAACGCAGCGTTTCACAGCTGGGTCCGGCACACCATCGCAGTGTGGCGCCCTCATGTCCTGCAGGCGGAGTTCAGCGCGATGGGGCAGTATCTCGATGCGGCGGCGGAGCACGGCCCGCGACGCGTGCTGACGTTCCACGAGCTGGGCGCGCTGGCGGCGCTGGATCGGCAGCGGAACGCACAGATTGCCGCCAGGCCTGTCTGGGCGCTGAGCGCATGGCTCTGGGAGCGCTACGAGCGGCGGCTGGCCGAGAGTGTCGATGCCACCGTCGTCTTCACTGACGTGGACCGACGCGCCGTTCTTGCGCTGAGCCCGACCGCCGACGCGACGACCATTCCCCTCGGCGTGCACGTGCCCCCGGTCCCGGCGGATCCGCTCGGCCACACACCACCCGCGCTGCTCTTCGTGGGGAACTTCGTGCACGCGCCGAACTGCGACGCCGCCCACTGGCTCATGGAGGAAATTCTCCCCCGGCTGCAGGTGGAATTTCCGCAACTCAGGCTGCTGCTCGTGGGCGATGGTGCGCCCGAATCGATGCGGCGAGCCGCCAGGCCGGAGCTCACGATCACCGGCCGGGTGCCGGACGTATGGCCCTACCTCGAGCGAGCCGCGCTCTTCGTTGCGCCGCTACGCACCGGAGGCGGCATGCGTGTGAAGGTTCTCGAGGCAATGGCGGCTGGCAAAGCCGTCGTCGCAACCCCCCGCGCCGTGGAAGGGCTGCGTGTAGTGCACGGCGAACACGCGCTGATCGCGGCGGACGCCAGCGGTCTGATCGCTGCGGCCGCCGCCGTGATCCGTGATCCGGGGCTGCGCACCCGCCTGGCCCGGGCTGGCCGTGCGCACGTCGAGCGAACGTTCGGCTGGGAAAGCTGCGCCGCTGCCTACGAGGATCTCTACGAGCGACTGTGCGACCGCGCGTTCGGAGCAGCCACCGCAGGTGCGCCGTGAGCGCACGCCGGGTGGAAGCATTGCCGCGCCTGCCGGACGCAGGGATGGCCGACGTGGAACCGGAACCGTCCACCGCGGGGGCGCCGCCCGAGGCGGGGCTTCCTGCGGCAACGTCCGCCGAGCCACTCGTCATCGAGCCGCAATCCGGCCTGGCCATGCCCGACCTCGCCGAATTGTGGCGCTACCGGGAACTGCTCTTCTTCCTGATATGGCGCGACATCAAAGTCCGCTACAAGCAGACGGTGCTCGGCGCGTCCTGGGCAATCATCCAGCCGTTCTTCACCATGGTCGTGTTCAGCCTGTTCTTCGGGCGGCTCGCCGGTGTCCCCTCCGACGGACTGCCATACCCCATCTTCAGCTTTGCGGCGCTCGTGCCGTGGGCCTTCTTTGCGCACGGGCTCATGCAGTCCGCCGGCAGCCTCGTGGCGAACCAGAACCTCGTGAAGAAGGTCTACTTTCCCCGCCTCGCCATCCCCATCGCCGCGGTGCTTGCCGGAGGAATCGACTTCCTCATCGCGTTCTGCGTCCTGCTCGGCATGATGGCGTTCTACGGAATCGCGCCGACCGCGCAGATCGTATGGGTCGTCCCTCTGCTTCTGCTCGCGCTCGTCACAGCGCTCGGCGTCGGTCTCTGGTTCGCGGCGCTCAACGTGCAGTACCGCGACGTGGCGTACGTCGTCCCGTTCACCGTTCAGCTGTGGCTGCTCGCGACGCCTGTCGCGTACCCGAGCAGCATGCTCCCCGAGCCGTGGCGCACGCTGTACGGGTTGAACCCCATGGCCGGCGTGGTGGAAGGGTTCCGCTGGACGCTGCTGGGTACGCATTCGGCACCGGGCCCGATGCTCGCCGTGTCCGCTCTCGCCGCCGTCGCCATCCTCGTGGGTGGTGTGTTCTATTTCCGGCGAATGGAGCGCAGCTTTGCGGATCGGGTGTAGGCAATGAGCACGGCGGCGGTTCGGGTGCAGGGTGTGGGCAAACGGTTCCGGCTCGCCACGGCGCAGACGTCGTTCCCGACCCTGCGGGATGCACTCGCGACGTCGACCCGGCGGGCCGGCACGATGATGTTCTCGCCGCTGCGCAGCTTCCGGGAACGGCCGCGTTCGGAGACGTTCTGGGCGCTGCGCGACGTGTCGTTCGATGTCGAGCCCGGCGAGGTCGTCGGGATCATCGGAGGCAACGGCGCGGGGAAGAGCACGCTGCTCAAGATCCTGTCGCGCATCACGGAACCGACAGAAGGGCGCATCGAGATCCGCGGGCGGGTCGGCAGCCTGCTGGAAGTGGGGACCGGCTTCCACCCGGAGCTGACGGGTCGCGAGAACACGTTCCTCAATGGCGCGATCCTCGGCATGCACCGTCATGAAGTCGCGGGCAAGTTCGACGAGATCGTGGCGTTCGCGGAGGTGGAGCGTTTCATCGACACACCGGTCAAGCACTACTCCAGCGGCATGTACCTGCGGCTCGCCTTCGCCGTCGCGGCACACCTGGAGCCGGAGATCCTGATCGTCGACGAGGTGCTGGCGGTCGGCGACGCTGCGTTCCAGAAGAAGTGCCTCGGCAAAATGGGGGATGTGGCGCGGCAGGGGCGCACCGTTCTCTTCGTGAGCCACAACATGGACGCGGTCCAGCGGCTCTGCTCGCGCTGTGTGCTGCTGGACAATGGTCGGATGACCACGCAGGGACGCACGGCGGCCGTAGTTTCGCGGTACCTGTCCCGGGACGTCGGCAGTGCGGGCCCCGAAACCTGGATCGACCTGGCGGGCGCGCGGCGGATGGGGCACGGCGCGGTCCGGTTCATCGCCGCCTGGTACAGCGGAATGGATCCGGAGGTCGGCTCGTTCCCGCGGACCGGAGGTCCCCTCATCTTGCGGCTGCTGGTGGATTCCACCGGGCCGCGGACCATCGAATCCCTCGCATTCAACATCCGCACGCTCGGCGGCCTCATCCTTCTGAATGCCGACGCGATCTCGCTCGACAAGCCGGTACGGCTCCAGCCTGGCCGGAATTCCGTGGTCTTCGAGGTCGATGCGGTCCATCTCAACCCGGGACGATATCAGGTCGGCCTGTGGGCAAGCGATGCACTCGGCACGCCGGCCGACGCGATCGACGAGGCGTTCGAGATGGATGTCGTCGGCGTTCAGCAGGAGGGGGCGGGAATCACTCCCAGGCAGAACGGGTTTGTATCCTGCCGCTTCGATGTAAGCACCGCCGGCAGGGAGCAGTGGCCCGACGAATCCGTGAACTACAACTCCGCGGCGTCGAATGCTGGGCCGGACTTCTAGCACTCGTCCCGGGAGCCGTCCATCCGAGCAGCGACCGCAGGTGGGAGACGAACTGCCGCTCGTCTCGATCATCACCATCTTCCTCAATGGAGAAGCGTTCATCGAGGAAGCGATCGCCAGCGTTTTCTCACAGTCCTGCAAACGCTGGGAACTGCTCCTGGTCGATGACGGATCGAGCGATCGGAGCTCGGACACCGCACGGCACTATGCAGCGCGATACCCGGACAGGGTCCGTTATCTGGAGCATCCATCGCATGCGAATCGCGGGATGAGCGCGTCCCGTAACCTGGGCCTCGCGAGTGCCCGCGGAGAATACGTGGCCTTCCTCGATGCGGACGACGTCTACCTGCCGCTCAAGCTCGAGAAGCAGGTGCGGTTACTCGACGATTATCCGGAGGCAGCCATGGTGTACGGTGCCACACGGGCCTGGCATAGCTGGAGCGGGCGACCGGAGGATGATGCACATGACTGGGTTCGTACCCTCGGCGTAGCTCCCGATTCGCTGATCGAGCCCCCGGAGCTGGCGGTCCGATTTCTCGATGGGAGGGCCATGGCACCCTCGACGTGCGGGGTGCTCATCCGTCGCAGAGACATCGAGGAACTGGGATGCTTTCAGGAGGATTTCCGGACGATGTACGAAGAGTTTGTGCTCTTCTTCAAAATCTGCCTGAAGCGGAAAGTCTATGTCCACAGCGGGACCTATGACCTGTATCGCCAGCACGCCGACTCGACGACCCGGGCAGCGATAACGTCGGGCGAATACCGCGTGCGTGGCACCAACCGTTCGTACGAAAAGTTTCTCCGCTGGCTGGACGCCTATCTCGATGAAGAGGGTATCCGCGATCGCAGGCTTCTCGCAGCCGTGAACCGCGAGCTGCGGCCATTCAGGTATCGGAGGACATATCGGGCGATCGGCGCTTTCGATCGACTCCGACGGAGAGTCCGTCGGTCACTGAGAACTCTTGCCGTTCGCGTGACTTGAGCATCGCCTATCTCGTCCTTGCTCACGAGCAGCCGGCCGAGTTGGAGCCGTACGGAGGGTCCCAGTGGTGGAGCCGGACGCACGACTGTGTGGAGTATACACTGAGTTTCGTGGAGGAGAATCCGGATTTCGTGCGTTTCTACCGCTTCACGGAATGTCCTGACGAGATGTTCTTCCAGACAGTCATGAACTCTCTCCTGGCATCGAGAGCGGCCAACTATCAGCTGTACAGGGAGTGGAGTGGATCGACACCGGAGGGTGAAAAGACGGACCAGAGCCGGATTCCTGAGGACACCTTCAACCTGCGATACATCGCCTGGACCGGCCCGTACGGTGGCGAGCGTGGCTACCCGTCCATTCTGGATGAGCGAGATTTCTGCAGGCTTCGTGATTCCCACTGCCTGCTGGCGCGGAAATTCGACCCGCAGAAGTCGGCGAAACTGATGGCACAGATCGATGCGCAGCTTCTGAACGAAGCACCGGCTCCAGGCGATGTCGGCCGCTGACGGCAGATCGATCTCCGAAGCGGCGCCGCGACATGGGCCGTCGGGGTCGAAAGCTCCTGTCACCTGGCTGCTGGCTGTACGCGATGGGATGCCATACCTCCGTGAGACGCTGGCGTCCATCGAGGCGCAAACCTGTCGAGGATGGCAGATCCTGGCATGGGACAATGGCTCCGTCGATGGCACCGTGGAGGAGCTGAACCGGTGGATTCCGGAACGGCTGCCTGGAAAGATTGTCACGGATCGACCGGCGTCCCTGGGAGATGCCCGGGCGCAACTGGTGCTGGAAGCGCCGACCGAGCTGTGTGCGTGGATAGACGCGGACGATATCAACGCCCCGAATCGCCTGGAACTGCAGCTGAACTTCCTGGCCGCGAATCCGGCGGTGGCGGCCGTGGGAGGGCAGCTGACTGTGGTGGATGCGGCTGGGCGGATGCTGCCGGGGATTCGCTTCGCCCTGGAAGATCATGCCATCGTCACCGACATGCTGAACGGCCCGGGTCTCGCACAACCGTCCGTACTCTTCCGGCGCTCCGCAGTTCTCGCGGTGGGAAACTACCGACACGTCGGTGCGGTCAATGTGGAGGACTACGATCTCTGGTTGCGGCTGGCAGTTCGGTACCAGCTCGCGAACGTCGAGGAATCCGTGCTGCGATACAGGGTTCACGAGCGGAGCACTACCGTGATGTCTGAACGGCAGGGAAGGATGCGCAAAGCGGTGATGGAGCGTTTCGCAGAGCACGCGCCGGCGCTGTACGGGTGCACAGCGGGGGAGGCGCGGCTGCTGTCGAGGCGCCGTCATCCGTTCGCTCTCCCCGTGTTGATCCGTGTCGCCCGCCATCTGCGTCGGCGCTCCGGGACGTCAGCCTGGGCGACGCTGCGATCGCCGCGGTTCTGCCACGGCGCGGGGAGGCTGCTCGCTCCGTGGGATGCGCCGACGCGGCTCGCTCTGCGTGTGCTTCAACGGCGTCCCACGCTGCTCCTGCGAGATGTGGGGCGGGCGGCGTCCACCGCTTCACGCAGGATGCTGGATCACGTCGCCGGGCGTGCGCGGAGCTGATTCTTCGATGCCGTCCCTGCATCTCACCGTGGCTGTAAGCACCTGGAATCGCTGTGCCCTCCTCGCCGAATCGCTCGAGCAGATGACGCACCTGGTGGTGCCCCCCGACGTCACCTGGGAGCTCCTCGTGGTCAACAACCTCTGTACGGATGCGACGGACGAGGTCGTCTCATCCTTTCGAGGTCGGCTGCCTGTCCGCCGTCTGCTCGAGCTGTCGCCCGGACTCTCTCACGCGCGCAACCGTGCGCTGACGGAGGCCAGGGGCGAGTTCATCCTCTGGACGGACGATGATGTCTTCGTCGACAGGAACTGGCTGGCGGCCTACGCCGCCGCGTTCCGACGCTGGCCTGATTCCTCGGTGTTCGGCGGACCGATCGAGCCATGGTTCGAAGGTGATCCTCCCGCATGGATTCCGCGGGTTCTGGACCAGATCGGGCCCGTCTACGGCCGGCAGACGATGGGCGACGCGCCCGTCGAGCTGACCCTCGATCGGGTGGACAGCGGCCCTTACGGCGGGAACATGGCGATGCGGCGGGAAGCGCTGCTCCGCTTTCCGTTCGACCCCGCGCTGGGTGTGCGGCACGGAGAGTATTCCGTGGGCGAGGAGACCGAGGTGATCCGCCGGATGCTGGCCGCGGGCCACACTGGCTGGTGGACGCCGGAACCGCGGGTGCGGCACTGGGTGCCCAGCAGCAGCCAGAGCGTGGGTTTTGTCCGCCGCTGGATGATCGGGTCGGGACACTACATCGCACAGTCACCGGAAAAGGGCGGGAACCTCCCTCGCAACCGGCCATACCGCCTTCTAGCCCGGATCGTGCGGCACGAGCTGGGGTTTCGGCTCCGCCGTCCCTTCGCCCCGCCCGAAGTGTGGATCATGAATCTTGCTCGCGCCAGCAGGGCACGCGGCCAGCTCCAGGCGGCCTGGTTCCCGAAGGAGAACAGGACGCCGTGAAGCCGGACATATCGGTCGTCGTCCCGACGCACGACCGGCTGTCGTGTCTGCGGCAATGCCTCGAAGCCCTCGCGGCGCAGACCTTTGCCGTGGATCGCATGGAGGTGATCGTCGTCGCGGACGGGTGCAGTGACGGTACGGAGGCGGCGCTCGCCAGAATCGAGGTTCCCTTCGACCTGCGCGTGATCACGCAGCCGGCCAGCGGCGCGGCCGCGGCGCGGAACCGAGGGGCCGAGGCCGCCCGGGGAGCACTTCTCCTCTTCCTGGACGACGATGTCATCCCATCGCCCGGCCTCGTACAGGCCCACGTGCGGGAGCATCTCACGAGCGAAGATTGCGCCGTCATGGGCCCATGCTTCCCCGGCTGGCGGGAGGACCAGAGCTACCTGGCGGCCGCGCTGTACAGGTTCTGGCACCGTACGTACGAGCACATGGCTGACCCCGAGCGCCGCCATGTGCTCAGCGGCAATCTCTCGTTGCCAGCGGCTACCTTCTCGCGCGTGGTTGGATTCGATCCCAGGCTGGTCGGCTCTCTCGAAGACTACGAGCTTGGAGTTCGGCTCTCGAAGAGCGGGGTTGCCCTCGTATATGCCCCGGACGCGGCGGCCACCCATCTGGAGACCACCGACCTGGCCGCCTCCCTCCGGCGGGTTCGAAGCGGCGGGCGAGCATCGGTCATCCTGGTGGACGTTCACCCGCACCTCCTTCCTTCTACACGCCTGTTCCGACCCGCTCACCTGCCCCGGTACCTGGCGTTCAGAGCGCCGTGGGTCGGTGCAGTTCTCACGCGCCTGGGCATCCTCATCCTGGGGGGAGCCGAGCGCATCCGGTTTCGCTGGTTGTGGAAGGCCGTGTATGGGCAGCTTCGCGAATACTGTTTCTGGCGCGGGGTGGCCGATCAGGTGGGTAACGCTGACCAGTGGTCAGCGGTACGCCTGCGCCTGGAGCAGGCGTACCGGGCAGCCGAGCAGGCTGGCCGTTCAGCCGCTCCGCATGGAACACCGTCGTCGGTAGCAGCACCATGACCGGCCCGACGATTTCCATCCCATCGGTTCCGCACGGCGAACGTCGTCCGCTCTGGTCGGTGATGATCCCGACCTACAACTGCGCGGGCTATCTGCGGGCGACGCTCGAGAGTGTCCTCTCCCAGGACCCCGGCCCCGACGTGATGCAGATCGAAGTCGTCGATGACCACTCCAGCCGCGATGATCCGCGGGCGGTGGTGGAAAAGGTCGGCGGCGGCCGTGTCTCCTTCTACCGGCAGCGGGAGAACGTCGGCAACACGAAGAACTTCGATACCTGTCTGCAACGGGCGCGCGGTCACCTCGTGCACCTTCTGCACGGCGATGATTGCGTCCGGCCCGGATTCTACGCGCGGCTGGAGGCAGCATTCGCGAGCAAACCGGACATCGGTGCAGCATTCTGCAGGTATGCTGTCATGGATGAGGACGGAAACCCGATCCGGCTCGCGCCCCTCGAGCAGGCTGTGGCCGGCGTCATTCCGGACTGGCTCGCAAGGATCGCTTCTGGGCAGCGTCTGCAAACGCCTGCCATGGTCGTGCGCAGGTCGACGTATGAGCATCTCGGCGGCTTCGCCCATGCGATAACCTATTGTGAGGACTGGGAGATGTGGGTGCGGATCGGGGCCCATTACGCCGTGTGGTACGAGCCGGAGCCGCTCGCGCTCTACCGGGTTCACAAGCGCTCGCTGAGCGGGCGGATGTTGCGAACGGGCGAGAACGTGCAGTACCTGCGGCGCGTCATCGAGATGAACCGGGCGTTGCTGCCCCGGGATCGTGTCGACGAGATCACCCGGCAGGCGCTGCGCAACACCGCCGCCGCCGCAGTGCGTCGTTCGCTGCGCCTGCTCCGCAGCGGAGATGTCACCGGCGCGCGGGCACAGTTCCGTGAGGCCCTGACGTGCAACCGGTCTCCGGTCGTGCTGGGCGGCGCCGCGTCGAGTGTTGTCATCGGTGCCGCCGCAGGACTTGGCCGGGCAGTACTGAGCACCCTCGGTAGAGGCCCGGGAGCGCAAGGCACATGACGACCGCAGAACCCGCCGCGGCAAGCATCTCCGTCTGCATCGCATGCCGCAACGAGGCCGATCGGCTGGGCCCCTGCCTCGAGTCCGTGGCGTGGTCGGACGACGTAATCGTCATGGACCTCGAGAGTTCGGACGGGTCGGCGGAGCTCGCGGCGCGCCACGGCGCGCAGGTGGTTCGACGGGCGCCAGTGCCGATCGTCGAAATCGTCCGTAACGAGATCGCTGCGCATGCGCGCCACGACTGGATCCTCGTGCTCGATCCGGACGAGCGCATCACACCCGGGCTCGCGGACGCGCTCAGGGAAGTTGCCGGCATTGCCGACGTGCATGCCGTCGTGGTACCGCGCATGAACTATGACTTCGGGCACGCACCGAGCAGCCCGCTCCAGCGGTATGAGCCGCAGCTTCGCATGTACCGCCGCTCCGCGGTAGCGTGGCCAGAGATCCCGAATGCGCTGCCGCAGGTGCCGGAGCCGTACGTGTACCACATCCCCGCTCGGGATGAACTCGTTATGGTGCACGAGCGCAGTCGCACTGTTCCGGAAGTCATCGACCGCGTGGTCCGCTACGCACCGCTGCAGGCGCAGTCGATGATCGACCGCGGCGAAGTGTTCACGGCGCGCCGCATGATAGGCACTCTGGGGGAGGCGACCTATCGCCACTTGATCGTCGGTCGCGCATGGCGCGACGGCGTCCCCGGTCTGATGCGGGCGGGCGTGCTGGTCGGCTTCAAGTTCTATGTGTGGGCGGCGTTCTGGCAGTTGTCCGGCAGCGCACGCACGCCGGAGGACGACCGGTACGTCCACGCGCTCGGGCGGTGGATGGAGGGGCCGCGCGCGGCGCTGGGGCTGGCCAGTCGCGTCAAACGACTGCTGCGGCGTCGCGGGCATGAAGGCGTCTGACGACATTCCGGCCGCGCCGGGAACGACAACGTCGGGACCTGCGGCCCCGATCAGCATTGTCGTGTGCACGCGAGACCGGCCGGCCTCGCTCGAGCGCTGTCTCGCGGCCTTGCGCCGTGGCGCAACGCAGCCCGCGGAGATCGTGATCGTCGACCAGGGCGAACACGCGCCAGTCTCCGCCGTGATCGACGCCGTGCCGCACGATTCGCCGCCGATCCACTACCTGCGCCAGCCGCCACTGGGGCTTGGCGCCGCGCAGAACGCCGGTGTCCGAGCGGCGGTCTCTGACTGGATCGCGGTGACGGACGACGACTGTCTGCCGGACGGGCAGTGGCTGTCAGTGATCGCGGGGCTGGCAGCGAGCGGGCGTTACGACATGGTCACCGGGCGAGTGCTGCCGGCGCCGGCCGAGGGAGATCGCACGCTGCCCGTCGCGACCCGGTCGAATACCGCGGCCCGCGAATGGATCGGCCGGGCGCCGCCGTGGCACGTCGGCAGCGGCAACAACTTCGCCGTGCTCCGCGCGGCATACCTGGCGATCGGCGGCTGCGACGAGCGGCTCGGTCCGGGCTCGCCGGCACAAGGCGGCGTCGATATGGACCTTTTCTACCGGCTGCTGCGCGCCGGCGCGCGGGTCCGCTTCGAACCGGCTTCGCTGGTGCTGCACGAACGGCAGTCGAAGCATGAGCGTCTCGTCCGTCGACCGATGTACGGCTTCGGTATGGGCGCCTGCTTCGGCCTGTGGCTGCGTCAGCGGGACGTTCATGCGGTGCCGCTGGCGGCAAGGTGGTTCGTCCTCCGTGTCGCGCAGGTAGTTCGGCCGCGGGACGTCAGCCGTGCCGCGGCACTGCGGGAGGAGGCAACGATGCTGGGAAGCACGGTGCGCGGCATTCTCCACGGCCTGCGCGCCCCTGGGGTGCGTGAACCAGAAAATGTCGTAGACGTCTAATTCGGCATCGCGCCTACCAGCGATTCAATTCCCTGGTAGCCAGGCACCTGGCGCACGCTCGGCCGGTGCGCGGCGGTCGATGTCACCGTGTAAACGGCGAGTACTTCGCCGGGAACAACATCGCCGCCACGCCGGAGCGTGATCTCCCGGAGCAGTCGGAATCGCACCGGATCAGCCGCGATGATCCGGTCCAGCTGCTGGCGGTGCGGCACCGCGTCCGCGGTTAGAACAGCGCGAGCGCGCCTGCGTCGTCATCGGCACGCAGCCGATAATCCCGCCCCGCCCACGTGGCGAGCGCCAGCAACCGGCACTCAGGCCGGGCCGGTCCATGAAGCGGGCCCACGCCTGGCCGAGACGGCGACGGCCAGTGCGACCACGTTCTCGCATGATGGTGCCGTCAAAGCTCGCGATCGGGTGCATCGCGAGCAGCAGCATCGCGCCGAAAGCGGAGTGGGCGAAGTCAAGGTCCCGCCGCAGCGCGAGGAACACCGCCCATGCGAGGCCGACAGTAATCAGCGAGAGAAGCACCCGTACCGAAGCGGCGTGCACCGGGGTGACGAGCAGCCACGCGCCTTCGACCATGTAGAAGAGGGGCGGCCAGTTGCCGATCGCAATCTTGGGATAGTGCGCGTAGTAGTCACGCGCGAACTGCAGCGCTGAGCTGCCGCATCCGTCGGCTGCATAGTCCCGCACCATCAGACCGGATACGAAGTGGGCGGGCGCATCGGCGTTGTCCAGTTCGGCGCCGAGCGTTGTGCCGAGCGACTGCAGAGCGAGCAGGATCAGCAGCAGACCGGGAAGAAGCCTTCAGAACCGCGTCGCATCATTCAGGTGTTGCCCCCTCGATCGGCGCAATCGGGTCTCGCTGCCACCACTGCTCCACCTCATGCAACATCCAGTCGTGCAGCGGATCCTCGCGGATCACCGCGAACACGTCCGTATAGAGGTGGTGCAGCGACAGCGCCGGCCAGTAGTCCCAGCAGGTGACCCTGCGCAAGTACGACTCGGCCTCTCTCCGCCGTCCGAGGGCGAGCTGGACCAGCCCGGCCGCGTACGGATCTTCACCCCTCGCGAACTCGTCACTGAGACGGTGCGCGGTCCCGTGATCGCCAGCGGCCGCGTGCGCCAGCGCAAGCGTCAGCGTCGGTCCGGAGCCCGCCCATTCGACGACGAGGCCGTCCAGTACCCGGACCGCTTCGGCGAAGCTGCCGATTTCGTAAAGGGCGAGCCCCTCGAAGAAACGCCCCGTCGTCCAATCC
This sequence comes from Longimicrobiales bacterium, assembly GCA_035461765.1. Classification (GTDB taxonomy): domain Bacteria; phylum Gemmatimonadota; class Gemmatimonadetes; order Longimicrobiales; family RSA9; genus SH-MAG3. Next base: position 87,741 of record DATHUY010000160.1, on the reverse strand, counting down.
GGCTGCAGATCGTGTGTCCGCCGCGCCACGACCAGTGCCTCGGCCGGTCTCCCGTTCGTGATGAGGGACAGCGCCACATTGCTTGTCACCTCCGGTGAGAGCGGATCCAGACCCACGGCCCATTCCGCGCTGGCGAGTGCCTGCTCACGGTCACCCATCACCTGCGACATCCAGCCGAGCCAGTTATGGGCCTCGGCATAGCTCGACCTCAACTCGGTCGCTCTGCGCAGCGCGCGGATTGCGGACGCTCCGTCGCGGCGCGACACGTGGAACTCGCCGAGCGACGCGTGCGCCTCCGCCATGTCAGGCGCGAGTGCCAGTGCACGGCGTACCGCCTGCTCCGCCTGCGGCAGCACCCGGTCGGGTTCCTCATAGCCGTAGTCATGAAGCAGAGACAGAGCGTCGGCCAGACCGGTCCACGCCAGTGCATATGACGGATCCAGATCCACCGCTCGCTCGAAACAGTCCAGCGCCCTCCTCATACCTGCCTCGGTGCGCTGGTCGAGGTACGCCCGACCCTGCGCATACAGCCGGTACGCGTCCAGGCTGCCGGTCGCTCTCTCCCGGACGGCGTGTGCGCGTTCCGCCGGCGTCAGCTCCGCTTTCAATGCGCTCGCGATCCGTCCGGCCAGCTCCGTCTGCAACGCGAAGATCCCGCCCGTACTGAGCTCGCGGTCGTAGCGTTCCGCCCAGCGATGAGCACCGGTCCGTGCATCGATCATCTGTATGTTCAGGCGCAGGCGGTCACCGGCGCTCTGCACCGCGCCCTCGATGATCGTGCCGACGCCCAGTTCCCGCGCGATATCAGGCAGCGGCTCGCGCGCATCTCTGTACCGCATGACGGACGTCCGGGCAATTACGCGGAGTGCGGAAATCCGCGAAAGCTCGGTGAGCAGATCATCATGCAGCCCGAGGGCGAACGGCTCAGCCATCGGTGACCCGCTCAGATTCTCGAACGGTAGTACGGCAATGGAATGTGCGGAGGGGGCCTCCTCAGCGCGGTTCCGCATTGACGTGTCGGGTACGTCGGGCGTTGCGATGGTCCTCGCAGACCGTGCGAGACCAGTCACCTCGTTTCGTGCCCGGACTTCGTCGATGGCCGCGCGAGTTTCTGCTGACGGCTCTGCGTCGAACTCCTGCGCCAACCGCGCAGACAACTCCTCATATGCCCGAAGTGCGCCCGCGCGATCGCCCGCTCGGTCCAGCAGGAGAATGAGCCGGCGCACAGCCGGCTCGTCGAACGGGTCGAGGGCGGCGGCACGCCGAGCCCACTTCACCGCATCGGCCAGCCTCGCCTGACGTTCCGAGCTGATCGCGAGTGCCGATGCGGCGTAGGCTGCCTGCTGCCGCAGCCGGAAGCGCTCCGTGTCGAGCCAGTGCTCGAATTCCGCCGATGCGCCCTGCACGAACACGCCCGCCAGCAGGTCGCCACGGTAAAGCTCCAGCGCATCGGCCAGTTCATTCGCCGCGAGTGCCGTCTGGAAAGCTGTCGCATCACACCAGACTGCGTTCTCCCCGAGCCGGACCTCATCGCCCTGACCCACCACCGTCCCACTGCCCAGCGCTCGTCGGATCTGGTGCACCATGTTGCTGAGCGAGTTGCGCGCCCGGTCCTGCTCGAGCTCGGGCCAGAACCAGCCCAGCAGCGTGTCACGGCGCACACCCCTGCCGTCGTGCAACGCGAGCACGGCCAGCAGCGCCAGGCGCTTCGATCCAACCAGCGGTGACGCCAGCGGGCGTCCCGCGCGATCTCTCAGATCGAGCGTGCCGAGGATGCGGAAGGTGATCATTGTATCGGTCGTGGGGGCGTGATGCGCGTGGACTGAATCTAGGACGCGCGTTTCATCGGTGTCAAAGACGGGTATCCCCGTTGGCCGGACGGGGGCACGACACAGCGCTGCACGTTGATCGCGTGCAGCGCTGTCGCAGTCGAGCCTCTAGCGTCGCGCGGTGCGTGCGGGCGCGTTCTTGACGTGTCGATCCATCCAGTCGACCATCTCGGCCAGCGTGTGCAGTACCGACTCGCGCGCAGCGTAGCCGTGGCTCTCGTGGGGCAACACGACGTAGCGCACTGTGGCACCATGACCCTTCAACGCCTGGTACATGCGCTCGCTCTGAATGGGGAACGTGCCCGAGTTGTTGTCGGCTTCGCCATGGATGAGCAGGATCGGCTCGTTGATGCGGTTCGCGAAGTTGAATGGGCTCATGGCGTAGTAGACGTTCGTCGCCTCCCAGTACGACCGCGGTTCGGCCTGGAAACCGAACGGCGTCAGCGTGCGGTTGTATGCTCCGCTGCGCGCGATGCCGGCACGGAACACGTCGGAGTGCGCCAGCAGGTTGGCCGTCATGAATGCGCCGTAACTGTGGCCGCCGACACCAATACGATCCCGATCCGCCACGCCCAGCTGCACCACCTTGTCGACGGCGGCCTCAGCGCTGCTGACGAGCTGCTGGACATACGTGTCATTCGGCTCCTCTTCCCCCTCGCCGATGATCGGCATGGCCGGGCCGTCGAGGATCGCGTATCCCTGCGTCAGCAGGAACAGGTGCGAGCTGCCGCCGGGCCGGCTGAACCGGTTGGGCGAATCCTGCACCTGGCTTGCCGCGTCGGCATCGCGGAACTCGCGCGGATATGCCCACACCAGCATCGGCAGCGGACCATCGCGCTGCGCGTCGTATCCGGGCGGCGTGAACAGTGTCGCCGAGAGCGTCACGCCGTCTTCGCGCGGGTACGTGATTAGCTCACGCTGCACGCCGGCGAGCTGCGGCGCCGGATCCGGGAAGTCGGTGAGCGCTCGAGCCGCGCCGCTCGACCGGTCGTGCAGGAAGAAGTTCGGCGGCTCGGTGATCGTCTCGCGTCGTGTGACATACCGTCGTGCCTCGTCGTCCAGCACAGCTGCGACCACCTCGTAATACGGGTCCTCGGCCTGCCACAGCCGTTCCGTATTGCCGGAGGCGAGGTCGAGCCTGGCGAGGAACGGGTAATCCCCGCGCGTGCTCGCGCCTTGTCCCGTCAGGTAGATGTGCCGACCGTCGGGCGAGAAGCGCAGCACGGAGAATCCCCGATCGTTCAGCTTCGTCACGGGGTCACCGGGATCATTGTAGCGGTCTTCCGACGAGAGATCCCAGAGAAGACGGGCCTCGCCCGGCTGCGACGGATTCACCACGTATGTGCGCGTGCGCGCGTCCGTGCTCCAGCGGGTCTGCACGAGTGCGAGGTCGGGTCGCCCCCAGCGGATCCCTGCGGCTCGCTGCGGCAGGTCGATCAGCGTTCGCGGAGCACCGCTGAACGGCGACTCGAGCGTCAGCACGCGGTCCCGGACCGCCGCCTCTGCGCGGGCGTTGCCGCTGTCCATGGCTTCGACCCACACCAGCGTCGCTGGCGCGTCTGCCCGCCAGCTGACCGAGCGCGGGCCCGGACTCACCATGTCGCGACCGATCGGCGACATCGTTACTTCCGACCGGTCGATGACCGTGTGCACACGACGTCCGCTCGCATCCATGACGAACGTCTCCGTGCCGAAGGCGAACATGGGAGCGAGGTAACTGTACGGGCGCTTTATTGTCGTTACGAGCAGGTACTCGCTATTCGGCGAGGGTGTGAATCCGGCGATGATGCCGGGTTCGCCCACCGGCGTCGGTGCTCCGCCGACCGCGGGCACCCGCACCAGCTGGGAGGTGAAGTAGTAGTCGAACAGGGCTTCGTCGGCCGCGTTCGTGAGCAGGTCCTGGTACGTGCGCACCGGGGCAGCGTTGCCGACGGTTTCCTGGATGACGGGTCCGGCCGGCACCGCTGGCGCTGCCGGCGGTGCGCCCCGGCCCTGTGTGACCCGCTTCACCAGGAGCGAGCGACCGTCCGGCGCCCACTCGTACGGCGCGCCGAGCGTGGCATTCAGCTCGGGGCCCAGCAGCCGGCGCGCCTCCGCCGTGCGGGCGTCGGCTACCCAGAGCTCGACGCCGCTGGCGACGGTGTTGGTAAAGGCGAGGTACGACGCGTCGGGCGACCATTGCCATGAGCCGATCCGTGCGTCGGCCGGCAGAGTCACCTCCCGGCTGGCGCCGCTCTCGAGGTCCTGGAACGTGAGCGAGCGGCCGAACGAGCTCCGGCTCGGACCGTTCGTGCGCGGGTTGATGCGCGTCCCCGCCAGCCGCAGCTCCGGCTCGGCGAGCTCCGCAATGTCCGGCAGGCCCGGACGCCCCACCAGAACCATGGTCGTGCCGCCCGGCGCGATGCTCGTCCACGGTGTCTGCTGCGCATCGAGGATCTGCGGAATCGGCGGCGGCGGCACGCGGTAGGAGGAGACGTCCTGCGCCGCCGCGGGAGCCACCGCGGTCAGCAGTGCGGTGAGGACGACAAACCGGTTTCGGAGGAGAGCGTTCATCTCGAACTCCTGGTGCTGGAGTCTGCGGGTGATTCAGCGCTGCACTGGATCGACGGCCGCGGAGCGTATCAGATGAGCTCGCCGCTGTGGGCGAAGGTGCAACGGAATCGCGATGCATAATCGACGCCGCAGCGAACCGACCGTTGCGGAACGAGCCGGTCACCGATCGGGATGAACCGCATGGTTGCGCGCATGTCGTCCGGATGGGTCACCGACGTTACGGCGGGTGGCAGACCCCGGCCGGAGACGTATCTTCCCGGACACCGGACCGCGCGGAATGTGAACAGGGAACTGACGAATGCCTTACGAAGTCTACAAGCTGACCCACTTTCTCGGCATCTTCGTGCTGCTCATCACTCTGGCTCTCCCGTTCATGCACCGGCTGAGGGGCGGCACGCACTCCGACTTTCCGCGCCGCCGCGCGCTTGCACTCACGCACGGCGCCGCGTCGTTCCTCGTGCTGCTCGGAGGATTCGGCATGCTCGCGCGCCTTGGCGTCGTCCATACCGGACTCCCCAGCTGGATTCTGCTCAAGCTGACGATCTGGCTGGCGCTCTCCGCTGCGCTCGCGCTCGCGCTCCGAACCACAGCCGGCGCCCGGACAGTGCTGGTCGCCGCGCCGCTCCTCGCACTGCTCGCGGCCGGCATCGCGATCTACAAACCCTGACAGGCTCCCTGCGGTTTTCAGCCACACAACTGCTCCGGTCATATCGCACGATCCGCGGACCCGCGGCCGGCGGGCGGCGGGCGGCGGGCGGCGGGCGGTGTGGCATTCGTGCACCCGACGGCTGTGAATCGGGGCCAGGCGTCTGCAAACTCCCACAACCGTCCACGCGCCGCCCGCGGTCGTAGCCAATGGACGGTTGACCGATCCGGGCGCACTCAACCTTCCAGCGGTGGCCTCTGAGGCTGCGTGAGTGGAAGATTGGCCGCCCATAGCGCGCCCAATCCTCCACGGTCACTGGACGCGTCGCCCAAATGGTCGATTCGCGTTTCCGACCCCGCCGTCGCCCAACACCGCTACCCCGGCCGCCCGTCATCCGCCGCCTTCGTCCACAATCCCGTCGCCCCCACCATATTCGGCCGTGCCCGCACCGCCACCCATCATACCCGTCGATCGGTTCGTCCCTTTCCCTTTGCACTTCTACATGAAGGCCGGTATCCTTGCTCCTGTAGAAGCGAAAAGGGACCACCGGAGCCGTCATGACCGAACGACTCGACCTGCCGCAGGGCACACTCGACCTGCTCATTCTGCGTACGCTCTCGCTCCAGCGGATGCACGGCTGGGCGATATCGGAGCGGCTGCACCAGGTGTCGCGGGCGACACTGACGATTCCGCAGGGATCGCTGTACCCGGCGCTGCATCGGTTGGAGCGCCGCGGTTGGGTCCGTGCGGAGTGGGGCGAATCGGAGAACAACCGGCGGGCGAAGTTCTACGAGCTGACGCGCGCGGGCCGGAGGCAGCTCGCGTCCGATGTGGAGGCGTGGCGCAGGCTGACGGCGGCGGTGGACCTCGTCCTCGACATGAACTGACCGCTTCAGGGGAGAGCGCCGATGAGCCGACTGCTGAGCGAGGTGCGCTACCGCATGCGCGCGCTGCTGCGCCGCGAGGAGATGGAGGCGGAGCTGGATGACGAGCTTCGTTACCATATCGATCGCCACACGGAGAAGCTCGTGGGGGAGGGTATGTCACGGGCGGAGGCGTCGCGACAGGCGCGGCTCGAGTTCGGCGGCGTGGAGCGGATCAGGGACGAGGCGCGCGATGCGCGGGGGGTGGTGCTTCTCGAGACGGTGCTGCAGGACATTCGCTATGCACTGCGGGGTCTGCGAACGCGGAAGGCGTTCACGATTGGAGTCGTGCTTACGCTCGGTCTCGGGATTGGAGCGAATGCGACGATGTTCGGCATCGTCGATCGGCTGCTGTTCCGCGCGCCGCCGGCGCTGATCGATCAGGGGTCTGTGCATCGAGTCTACCTGCACGGCATCGATCGCGGCGAGGAGGATGTCAACCGGAACTTCCAGGTCCGGCGGTACCTCGATGTGCTGGAACAGACGACGTCGTTCAGTGACATTGCGGCGTTCCAGACGCGGCGCCATGGGGTGGGCTCGGGTGAAGGTCTGCGCGAAGTGCCGGTCACGATGGCGACGGCGAGCTTCTTCGACTTCTTCGCGGCCCGTCCGGTGCTCGGGCGGTTCTTCTCGGCAGCCGAGGACAGTGTGCCTGTGGGATCGCCGGTGGTCGTGCTCGGCTACGACTACTGGCAGACGCAGTTCGGTGGCAGTCCGGACGTCATCGGGCGGAGTCTGCAGGTGGATCGGCTGCTCGGCACGATCATCGGTGTGGCGCCGGAAGGCTTTGTCGGCATGAGTGACCAGGGCGTACCGGCGGCGTGGGTTCCGTTGACCGCGCACGCGCACGCGTTCCGTGGCACCACGTATCACACGAACTACAACTGGAGCTGGCTGGAGATGATCGTCCGGCGGAGGCCGGGCATCAGTGTGGAGGAGGCCGAGGCGGATCTGACGCAGGCGTTCCGTCACAGCTGGCGTCAGGCCTTTGCAGCGTCGCCGGGCTGGGGTGCGGTGGAGGATGTGCGTCCGCGCGGGACACTCGGTCCGGTGCAGCTCGAGCGCGGTCCGCAGGCGGGGCGTGACTCACGGGTTGCTGCCTGGATCAGTGGTGTCGCCCTCATCGTCCTGCTGGTCGCCTGCGCGAACGTCGCCAACCTGCTGCTTTCGCGTGCGGTAAGCCGCCGGCGCGAGATTGCCATGCGCCTCGCACTGGGCGTATCGCGCGGGCGGCTGCTGCGGCAGCTGTTCAGCGAGAGTCTGGTGCTGGCTGTTCTTGGTGGCGCTGCCGGGCTGCTGATCGCCCACTGGGGCGGAGCCGGGCTCCGGGCGCTGTTCCTTCCTCCGGACTTTCCGGCGGGCGCCATTACGGACGGTCGGACGCTGCTGTATCTGGGCGCTGTCACGCTTCTGGTGGCGATCCTGACCGGGCTTGTGCCTGCGCTCCACGCAGGTCGCACGGATCTCGCCGGCACCCTCAAGACTGGTGGACGCGAAGACGGGTTTCAGCGGTCGCGGACCGGCGCCGCGCTACTGGTGGTGCAGGCTGCGCTGTCGGTGGTGCTGCTCGTCGGCGCCGGCCTGTTCGTGCGCAGCCTGCACAACGTCCAGCAGTTCCGGCTGGGATACGATGTGGATCCGATCCTCTTCGCCTCGGCAAATTCGCGCGGCACGAGCATGGATGACGCAGCGCGACGCGCGCTGAACCTGCGCATGCTGGAAGCGGCAGAGACAATGCCGGGCGTGAGTAGCGCCGCGCTAGCGGCGTCGGTGCCGTTCTGGAGCAACGAAGGCCGCGGACTGTGGGTCGCGGGGATCGATACTGTGCGCAACCTGGGGAATTTCATCCTCCAGGCCGGTACACCGGACTACTTCAGGACGCTTGGCACGCGGGTGTTCCGGGGGCGCGCTTTCGACGAGCGCGATCGAGAGAACACGCAGCGCGTCGTAGTCGTCGGCGAAGGGATGGCCCGGGCGCTGTGGCCGGGTCAGGACGCGATAGGTCAGTGCCTTCGAATAGCTGCGGCCGACGCGCCATGCACGCGGGTGATCGGCGTTGCCGAGGACATGCGGGTCCGCACACTCACCGACGAGCGGGAATACACCTACTACATACCGGCCTCGCAGTACGGTGAGGAGATGTATCCGCAGCTCTTCGTCCGGGTCGACGTCGAGGGAGTGAGCCACGCGGAGGCCCTGCGGCGCCGGCTGCAGGCGGAGATGCCGGGCGCGGCTTACGTCACAGTCCAGCCGCTGCGCGAGCTTGTCGATCCCAGCCTGCGCGCCTGGAGCTTCGGCGCTACCATGTTCGTAGCATTCGGGGTCCTCGCGCTGGTGCTGGCTGCCATCGGCCTCTACAGCATGATCGCATATGGCGTGGCGCAGCGGACGCGCGAGCTGGGAGTCAGGCTGGCGCTGGGCGCCTCGGCCGGGCACGTCGTACGTATGATTGTGGCGACGGCACTGCGGCTCGTCGTCATCGGAGTCGCCATCGGCGGTGCGATAGCGATCTGGGCTGCACCGCGACTGGAGCCGCTGATGTTCGATGCGTCGACACGCGACCCGGCAGTCTACGGGGCCGTGGCAGCGACGCTCGTGGGTGTGGCGCTGGTGGCGAGCGTCGTACCGGCGATGCGGGCGTTACGGGTCGACCCCAACACGGTGCTGCGCGCCGACTGAGCCCGGGAGCAGCTCACGGCGCCGTCTGTCGTGACCACGGGGACGGCGCGCTGGCGTGCGTTCCGACTCAGCGGAAGCGGCGGCCGCCACCGCCGCCGAGCTGCAGCCGCGGGTTCACCACGTTGTTGAACACGGAGCCGAACGAGTAGCTGAAGCCGAGCTCGAGCTCGTACTCGTAGTCGGTACCGCGCTCGCGCAGCCCGAGCAGGATCTCCTCGGGGGTGAGGCGGCCCGCGCGGATATAGATCTGGTCCTTGATGCGTGCCACGTTGGCGTCCACTTCCAGACTGAAGCCGCGGAAGAGCCGCACGTCGATGCCGGTGAACAGCTCGAGGCGGTGAAGCGCGAAGTCGTGGAAGTAGTTCGATCCCTCGACCGATCCGAAGATCTCGCCCCACGGCTGGCGGAACGCCGCGGAGATGTCGAGCGTCTGCTGCACGAGCGTCTCCTCCGTGACCCCGAACAGTGTGAGCTCTTCGTAATCGTAATAGGCCGGCCCGACGTGATAGGTGAACAGGATCTGCCGGCGCGTCGACTCCTCGTACGGATACAGGTTGTATTCGATGGCGGGCGCGAATACGACCGACAGGTCCTGATTCAGGCGGCTCGAGCTGGATGCCTCCGCATACAACCCCGCCGACCAGTGTGAGCCGAGACTCCACACGGAGATCGCCTCGGCCTCGTAATCGCGCCGCACGATCGTGATATCCTCTTCATCCACGTCATCCGCCCTGATCTCCTCCTGCGAGTAATCGCCGGAGACGCTGAAGTCGAACTTGTGGGCGTCGGTGGTCCGGCTGGCGGACAGGCGGCCGTCGAGACGGATCTCCCGCTCCGTCTCCTCGCCACTCAGCGTAGTGCCGAGTCGGGTGTTGAACACCCAGAGATTCCACGGGTCGTGTACCGGCTCCGTCGTGCGCTCGTCAGACGTGTCACCCTCGTAACCAACGCTGAGTCCGCCGGCGAGGTCCGTGCGAGCGGCGAACGGGACGAGGCCGAGTGCGAGCGTACGCGTCAGCGCATCGCGCTCCTCATCGTCCGTCGCATCCTGTTGTGTCGTCACGAGCAGCGTATCCGCACGACCCGCGAACTGCCGCTGTCCGATGAAGAAGACCGTGAAGCGATCGCCGCCGGACCCGGTCTGCTGTGACGTGACGAGCACGTGGAGCTGTGCGTCCGCCGGCTCACGCACGTAGTCGACGAAGCGTATCTCGCGCCGCAGATAATCGAAGTCGCATCGGTTACAGTCGAGGAAAACGCGCAGCGGCCCCGCCCCCGTGGGTTCCTGTGGGAAGGCGGGTACGGCCGCGGCCGTGAGGAGAAGGAACGTCAGCGTCACACCGTGCCGTGCAGTCATCCGCACCGAGGTCCGGTTCGAGGAGAAATCGCACCGTATTCAGTAGAGACGCGCGAGGAGGCGGGGATATTAGGCCGGTGGGTTGCGAGCCGCCCGGGGCGCGGGACCCCGGGCGGTCGCAGAGTGCACTTCAGGGGTTGATCGCCTTCGCCTGTCGCACCTTCTCGGAATACTTCTCGTAGAGCTGCCGGTGTATGTCCATCATGTCGATCTCGCGACCCTGGACGTACGCCTGCTCGACACTGGCGAGGAAGTCGAGCGGATTGCCTGTGGTGATGAGCAGTGTTGCGTCGCGTCCGACCTCGAGCGAGCCGACGCGATCATCGATGCCCATGATGCGGGCGGGGTAGATCGTGACGGCGCGGAGCGCCTCATCGACGGGCAGGCCGAACGCTACGGCAACGCCCGCTTCGTACGGCAGCCGGTGGGTGTACGGCGCGCTCGCACCACCGGTGATGGCGAACATCACGCCCTTCTCGTGCAGGCGCGCGGCCAGTCCGTAATTGCCGTCGTATCCTTCCCAGTCGCGGTTCGGTGCATCCATGCTGGACGTGAGCAGGACCGGAATCCGCTTCGCGGCCAGATGGTCGGCGACGTACAGGGCATCCTCCGCGCCGCGCAGCACGAGGCGCACGCGCTCGGACTCCGCCCACGCGATGGCATCCTGGATCTGCTGAATGTCGTTCGCGGAAACGACGACGGGGATGTCACCGTTCACGACAGGAACCATCGCCTCCCAGCGCGAGTCGGTGTCGTGCGACATGCCGGACGCCTGGGCATCACGGTAGGCACGCGCGGTCGCGAACATGTCGCGCAGGCTGCGGATCTGCTCTGCGTAATCCGGGCCGTCGTCGTTGTTGCTGCCGCGCCCGTTCCCGCTCTGACCGGCGTTCGGGTTCGGCCAGTTGACGTTGAGCGCAGCGCCGCTCTTCAGCGTCATCGTTTCCCATGTCCAGCCGTCCAGCATCAGAGCGGCCGACAGACCGGAGACGACACCGCCGGCCGGCGTGGTCAGCGTCACGAGCACGCCATTGGAGCGTGCGGTCCCGATGTGCCGACTCTCCGGATTGACGGCGACCTCGGCGCGTACGTTCGGGTTGAAATCACCCAACTCGTTCGTATCGCTCGTCACGTCGACGGCACCGATCTCCTGGAGCCCCATCGCGCTGTACGCGTCGATCAGGCCCGGGTATACGTGCTTCCCGGATACATCCACGCGGCGCGCGTTCGACGGCACCGCGACATCAGTTCCGACGGCAGTGATCACGCCGTTCTCGAACACGATCGTGCCGTTCTGGATGACTCCGTTCGTCACCGTGTGGATCGTGCCGCCGGTCAGAGCGACCGGCTGGCTCTGCGGCGCGGCCGGCACCTGAGCGGCCGCGGGCGCCGCGATCACCGCGGATCCAGCGACCGCCGTGCACACGGTCACGGCGATGCGCGCGAACGCCGCTCGGGTGCGCGTACGGCGTCGCACACGCGGGGTAACGGTCCGTTCGTTGATCATTGTCATGGTCTCGCTCGTGGTGGCGGTAATCATCGTGAGCCCCCCGCCTCGTTGTCGTCGTCATCGCCGAGGATGAGCTGGATGAGCTGCGCACGTTCGCGTTGCACGCGCGCGCGCTCCGCCATGTCCTCGGCCAGATCGAAATACCTGCGGCCGTCGATCCACGTCTGTTCGGCGCGCGTGAACTGCGAGAGCGGGTGGCCATTCCAGATGACGAAGTCTGCATCGAAGCCCGGCTGCAGCGAGCCCACACGATTCTCGAGGCCGAACACGGCAGCAGTCCGATTCGTCACCAGCGACAGCGCATCCTCCTCGCCGATGCCCGTGCGCAGCATCTTGCCCGCTTCCCAGTTCATGCGGCTCGAGATCTGACCGTCATCGGAGTGCAGCGACGTGAGCACGCCGGCGTCCAGCAGGATCTTCGCGTTGTACGGCGTGCCGTCGTAAGCCTCGACCTTGAACGACGACCAGTCGCTCCACACGACTGCGGCGACACCGCTGGCCGCGAGCTCGGGCGCGATCTTGTACGCTTCGACCGCATGCTGGAGGGCCTGGATGCTGAAGTCGAACTCCTCGGCGAGGCGGACGAGTGCGAGGAACTCGTCCTGGCGGTAACCGTGCGACTGCACGCGCAGGTCCTCGTTCAGGATGTCGACCAGCGCTTCCATGCGCAGGTCGCGCCGCGGGGGCAGGCCTTTCCGGTCCGATTCCCAGCGCTGCCACGCACGCTCGTAGTCACGCGCGGCCATGAAATGATCGCGGATGATCTGCTGCGTGCCCATGCGCGTGTCCGGATAGCGATCCTCCCGCCGCTTCGGGTTCTCGCCGAGCGCGAACTTCACCGTGCGCGGCGCGTCCTCGAGCTTCAGCTGATCGGGCAGCGCGCCCCAGCGCATCTTCAGGAACACATTCTGTCCGCCGATCGGATTGGCGGAGCCGTGCATCACGTGCCCGAGCGTCAGACCGCCCGCGAGCTGGTGATACATGTCGATGCTGTTGTGCGTCACGACGTCACCCATGCGCACTTCCGGCACGATCGCGAAGCCGCTCTCGTTCGTGCCCGACGTGCTGGTGTGCACGTGCGCGTCAATCAGCCCGGGCGTCACGTGCTTGCCCGTCGCATCGACGATCGTTGCGCCGGCTGGCGCATCCAGGCCGCGGCCGACACGCGTCACCTTGCCGCGCGTCACCAGCAGGTCGGCATTGTCGATCCGACCCTGCGGGCCCTGCGTCCACACCGTCGCATTGCGGACGAGCACGTGCTCAGGCTGTTCCGGGAGCCGCTCACGGCCGAAGGCCACGGCAGGCCGGATATCGGCGAGCACGAGCGCGGGCGCGTGACCGCCTGCGCCGTTGCCATTGCCATTGTCGTCACCGCCATTGGAGTTGTCCGCGACGATCGCGCGCTCCGTGCGTTCCGCACGCCAGCTCCGGTTGGTGCCGTCCGGTAGTGCGCTCCAGCCGTACGCTTCGTCGCCGGAAATGGATCCGGACAGCCGCACGATACCGGTCTCGCCGATGGCGCGGCCGGGGAACGCCACGTGGAGCCGGCCGGCCTCGGTACCGGCATCGACCTCCGACAGCGTCACTTCGGGCTGGCCGTTCAGCGTCACAGTGCCGCGCAGACGGGTTGGTGTTCCGGTCACCGTGAGACGCCCGTTCAGACGGGCGTCGTCCGACGACGCGATGATCCACTCGCCGCGCGGGTCGACCGCGGGATCCGGGTTGATCACGTACCGCTCGCCCTGGACCCACACATCCCGGACCTCAGTGTCGTCATCGAAGAGGTCGCCGTTCGTGATGACTATGTTCGCCAGCTTGCCGGCCTCGAGCGTGCCGTGTGTGGACGCGATGTCCAGCATGCGCGCGGGAGTAACGGTGAGCGACGCCAGCGCCGCATCGCGCGACAGTCCGCGCTCGACGGCTGTGCGCAGGTTCGGGAGGAAGTCATCGACGTCGTCGAGGGCATCCGCTGTCAGCGCGAACTGCACGCCCGCGGCGGCTACACGCCCCGGGTTCTCCGGTGCCAGGTACCAGTGCCGCAGCTCATCGAGATCCGCGTCCAGCGCCTCTTCCGGACTCTCGACGTCCGGGGCATCGGGGAAGTCGAGCGGCAGCACGAGCGGCACGGTCATCCGGGCGAGGACATCCAGGATCCTGTATTCCTCGCCGCTCCCGCGCAGCCACAGCGTCACCGGAAACTCCTCGGCGATCGCACGCGCGCGCAGGATCTCCTCTTCAGACCGCGTCTCGACGATCAGCGGCTCATCCCGCTGCACCACGCCATCGAGCGACGCGAGCGCAGCGTTCGTCTCCGGCGGCTGAAGCCCGCGGGGCGCACGACGGTACGTGTCCCACACACGGATGTACCAGTCCGCGTCGAGCAGCGTCTGCCGCACGAGCGCAATCGCGCCCATCGGCGAGTTCGGGTAACTGCCTCCGAGCTCCCTGCTTCCGCTCAGCGACAGCGAATGCCCGACGGCCGGACGCAGCACCCGCTCGCGCGCCGGCCCATCGCCCAGACTCACCACCGCGGTCCGGCCGCGGAAGATGCCGAGCCGCGGCACTGCGTGCGCCGTCGTGAATCCCTGCGAGCGCAGCGCCGAACGACGGTCCGCATCATCGCGGAAGTCGCCTGCCGCGCTGAAGTCCGCGCGCACCTGCGGGTTCCAGTGGACGGGCCCGGGATCCCGTTCGCCTTCCGGCGGCGCCGCATCGATCTCGAGATCCCCGTGCGCGTCGATGAAGCCGGCGTAGAGTGTACGGCCCGCCATCGACCACACGCGCGCATCCGCAGGAACTTCGACACCCGTGCCGACCGCCTCGATCACGCCGTTCCGCACCACGAGCGTTGCGTTGTCCAGCACACGGCCGGGTGACACGACGATGCGCGCGCCCGTGAATGCGTGCACGCCGGGCGCGTTGTCGCGCAGGGCAGTGACCGGTTCGGTCCGCGTGGCCTGCTGTGACCAGACGTCGCCCGGCACCAGCATCAGCAGTACGAGGAGGGAGAGTCGCCACGATTTCATGATGGCTCCTGATTGAAATGGGGAGAGGCACCGCAACTTCGTCAGAATCACATGCAGGGGTTCGACGGGATGCGCCCTGACCGGAAGATAGGGCGGAGATCGATTGTATGCTAATCGGGTGATGCGGCCGTGCGTGGACGACCGGGGCGCTTCAACTCGCTTTCGGACCGTCCGCCGCGACTGCCGTGTTGTGACAGGCCACGAGCACCCAGGTGCCATCGGCCTGGTGTTCAAAGACCTCGAGCAGGCGCGTTCGAAGTGTCCCGGTTTCATCGGCGACAACGCCCGGCGGCATTCCCCGAGCGCCGGTAAGCCGCAGCAACAGCTCGGCGATCGCAACCCCGGACCCCGCAAAAGCGATCCGCTCCACCTGAGCTTCCAGCCGGCTTCCTGCATAGATCCCGGCGAATATCCGCTCATGCACGGCGACATAGGCCGCGCGACCCCATGGAGTCGTCAAGGGGCCGTCCGAAACAGCGCAATCGCACCCGCCGCGCTCTGCTCGACGCGGCGGCGCGGCTCATTGAGGCCGGACTCCTTCCCGCTTGAACCCGGCCCCCGGAGCCTCCGGGCGGCAGTCGGTGGTCGGATGCTCGCGCAGCGTCCAGCTGTTGCTCTACGCCGGGCTCGCCATGGGGTGCACGGGGGACAGCACCTCGGAGCCGCCGGCCGAGGCAGCGCCGATGGCTGTGCTCACGGTCAGGCCGTCCCACTGGCTCGTCTCGCTCAGCGAGTCGAACCCGTTTGTTCAACTGGAGATCGAGGCCTACGACGGGAACGGCAGGGCCGTAGATACGGGGCGAGCCGGCATACTCCAGCGACTCGCCGGCGACAGCCACCGTCAGCAGCAGCGGCGTCGTGACAGCGCTCTCCCCGGGTGCGACCAGGGTCAGGGTGGCTGTAACCGACGCCGGTGTCACCCGGAAGGCATCGGTCGCGGTGGTGGTGAGCCTCACCGCAGTTCCCGCGATTGAGTCGTTGTCGGTCCATCCGACCGAGGCGGTTCTCATCGCCGAGCCGGGGCAGACGCTCCAGCTGACGGTCGAAGCACACGATGAAGAGGGAAACCCCATTCGGAACGCGCCGGCATACTCGAGCAGCGCTCCTGAGGTTGCGACGGTGAGCGTTCTGCGCGGTCGCATCACATGGGTGACAGAAAAGCTGGGCGGAGAATGGCAGATCGTCAGCCAGCAGATGACGCCTTTCCGGCCGTTGCCCTGAACAGGCTTGTCGGCTCGCCGGGCTCATCGCTGACCCATCTGCGGCAGATAGACCTGGAGTGCGCCGGAGACGACGGTCATGCGCCAGCCGCTGCCGCTCTCGGTCGAGCCCGCCACCTGGAGAGCGAGACCCGGGCGCAGCTGAAGATCACCGCCGGCCGCGAGGCCGGTGCTGCGGCCGGCTCGCTCGGGCGCATAGACGTTTTCGGCGAGGCGCGTGCGGCGGAATCCACGCGCCATGAGCTGGAGGCGGCCGTCCATGAGATTGGCCCGCGACTGCACGAGCCACTCGCGTCCGTGGCCGCCGAGCGGATGGCCGAGCAGCTCGCCGCGCATGCTCCAGCCGTCGTGGAAGCCGATCGGGTGACGGTACCACGGGGGGTTGCCGGAGTTGGATCCCTCGAAACTCGTGCGCTCCGCCACGACCGACAGCCACGGCAGACCCGGCACCGCCGCGAGCTCTGCACCGGCGATGATGCCGGGAACGTCCCACCAGCTGCCCGCGCTGTCCTCCGCGCCCCACTCGACGTAGAGCAGCAGGGGCAGCGATCCCGTGGGTGGGCGGAACCACGCATCGACGGCCGCGACCTGATTGTCGTATTCGCTGCCGTCGGTATGGGCGCCGGCGAGGAACAGCAGCACATCGCCTACGCTCACGTGCTCGTCGACCGCGCCGATCATCCCGCCGCGGGTCACGCCGAATCCCACACGGGGGTGCGGCTCGATGGAGCCTCGCGTCAGTATGAAGTACGGCCGCTCGACCGGACCGTTCGCGTCCGGCAGTGCGACCGTGATGTCGCCGCGCACGGGACCCAGGTGACGGAACAGCCACGGCAGTCGGAAGGGCTCGACGCGGATGCCGGCGCCATCCACCGGAACGCCCCCGCTCATGACCATACCACTCGTGCCCGGACCGTACCCCTGCATGCGGCGTCCGCCCCAGAGCGCCACATCGCCGATCCGCGCCACGCCGTACAACTCGTCGACCGCCGTGCGGAGCGGCCCGCCCGATGCTACCGCGCCCGCTGCCAGGTATTCGCCGAGTGCGACCAGCAGCGCACCGCGGCCCGTCGCCGTCGAGCGGTCCTCGCGCGCCAGGGCACCCGTCCAGTTCTCCTCGCCCCACGTGCTGTATGTGCCGTGCGCGACATCGCCTTCGCGCGTGCCGGCTCCGGCCGCGACGCTCGCGTGTGTCAGCATGATGCCACCCGGCGAGTCGCTGCCGAACTCGGCGTCGAAACGACGCAGGTAGTCGCGCGCAACATCATGACGTTCGGCCGCGTTGCGGAACACAGCCTGAACTTCGGCGACCGTGCGGGAGCGCTCGCCGCGGACTGTCCCGGCGGGTGCCAGCCCGAGGGCATGCAGGTGATCGACCGCGTACGCGGACCAGTGGTCCGCCGGAACGAACGGCGTCGCACGCGACTGCGCGAGGAGGTGGCCTGCCGGCGCGAGCGCGGCGCAGGCGAGGACGGTCGTCAGAAGACGTCGCATGACTCCGATTCGTGCGATAAGCGGTAGGGCGTTGCGCCGAGGCTGCGATCCCGCGCGCCCCTGGTTGGCGGGGACGGCAATTTCAAATGGCCTTCGCGGCGTCCTGATGCATATCCCGGCGCGGGTGACAAGATGCCGGTGCCCCTGGACCACGGCAACCTGCGCCACGAGGCCGCGTCATGGCGGCCGCGTCGAAGCTTGCGTGCGGCACGACGCACGAGACAGTTTCTCAGATCTCGACGATCGGAGGGACCCACTCGTCGAGCGGTCCGGTACACGGTGGATGGCCGGATCGTTTCGGATGTCCGGACGTAAGACTGACGATCTTGGCTCGCGCAGGGTGCGATCAGCTCCTCAGCACGACGACTCCTTTGTGGCTCACGCGCAACAGACGTGGCAACTGCAGCAACCCCAGACGTTTCACTTACGTGGCCCGGAATGCTGCGAAATCGCCCCAGAATTGTTGTCAGCACTGTATTCTAAGCTCGATCGCGGTGACTTGACCATCCGGTAATGTGCCCGGCGGCCTATGGCCGGAGAATTGCCACCTGAGTACCAGGGGCGTAACACGGACCGCATCCCGCAGTCGGAGGCGCGTCGTGCTGCGTCCTCACAGCCCTTTTATCCCCGCGTAGGAGGAAAAATGACCAAAGCCACATGGGTCCGACCCGTGCTGGTCCGCAAGCCCGTGAGCGAGACAGCTCAGGGAGCTGGCACCAACAACGACGCACTCGGCGGCGAGTACCCGGTACAGAGCTAAGTTCTGGCTTTGAAAAAACCGGGCCTCTCATCAATGCCCTCCGTGCTGCTCAGAACGGAGGGCATTGACCGTCTGGATCAGGATAGTGACATGAAAACACCGACGCGGCGTAGTGCGGAATCCGACCGACAGCGCCACGCGCCGAATGGGGTGGCCCAAACCGCTTCGGCCGGAGTGTGCGATTTCAGCATGTATGGGCTGCGGGTGCGATCGGCGATCGATCTGTCGGAGTGGCCGCTGCATCGGGCGGGGGAGGAGCCGGAGGTCCTCATCCTCGCGGAGCCGGATATGCATGCGAGGTCTGACGGAGTTATGTATGGCGCCCGGTCGGTCATCGAGGATCGTGAAGTCCGCCTCCAGGTGCACGGAGTGGCGCAGTACACGGCTAGCGGCGGCTCGTGCATTCGCGTAGCCGCCGAGCCTGGTGCCAGGCCGGAGGACGTGCGGCTCTACCTCACGGGCGCAATGCTGGGCGTGATCCTGCACCAGCGAGGCATTCTGCCGCTGCATGCCAGCTGCGTGGCTGTCGAGGGTAGCGGCGTTGCATTTGCCGCGGCGTCGGGAGGCGGCAAGTCGACGCTGGTCGGGGCCCTGCTGCGGCGGGGTGCCGCGTTCGTGACGGACGACATCTGTGTGATGACGGAGATTTGCGCTGGCCAAACAGGCGTGTGGCCCGGCGCCCTGCGCTTGAAGCTGGATGCGACGGGAATGGCGGCGCTCGACAGCGAGTGCACCGGACTGGAGCCCGCAGGCGGCAATCGGGGTAAGTATCACGTGCCCGTGTCCACGTCCGCGACGCCGACCGATCCCGTTCCGCTTTCCTGTGTATATCTCCTCGAGTTCGGTGAGGGAGAGCCGCGCGTGGAGGAACTGCGCGGGCTGGAAGCGATCTCGGCACTCGTCGACGAGACGTATCTCCTGGCTTTCGCGTCGGATATGGGATTATCGACGGCGATTTTCAGGAAAGCTGCAGAGCTGTCTCGGACAGTGACCGTGAAGAGGCTGATCAGACCGCGCGGCTTCGAACACCTCGACGCGGTGCTCGACCTGATCGAGCGCGATGCAGGCGGCTTCGGCGGCAAACGCAGCAAGAAGAATCCGGACGCATAGTGAGCGCCAGTAGCGAGAGAGGCATAGTGAGCGCCAGCAGCGAGATCGGGCTTCAGACCGTTGTCGCCCGCAGCGACGAGCCTGTGGCGGTCGAGGTGGACGGAACCGTGGTGATGATGAGCATCGACCAGGGGATGTATTTCGGTCTGGAGGGCGTGGGGTCGCGGATCTGGGCGCTGCTCGACAGGCCTCGCAGGGTGAGCGACGTGTGCGAAGCGCTGACACAGGAGTTCGATATCGCTGCCGACGCCTGCCGGCGCGAAGTGCTCCGTTTCCTCGAAGAGCTACGCGCTGCGCAGCTCATTCGCATCCATGGCGAAGCGGATGAGGCGACTTCCTCGTCTGACCGGACCTGAAGCGGTCGCGCTTGCCGAAGCACTCGCGCTCTGCACTGCCGCGAGCATCATGTTGCGTGTCATGCGGTTCTCACGCGTCGCCGCCCGTCTCGGCCGGCACATGTCGGAAAGTCCGTCACACCAGGCTCGGGACAGCATGGCCGCGGTCCGGCTTGTCGCGTGGGCCGTGGCCGCTTCAGCGCGCAGGCTCCCCTGGAAACCGGTCTGCCTGCCGCAGGCGGTCACGGCCCAGTGGATGCTGCGCCGTCGCGGAATCCAGAGCACGCTCTACCTCGGAACCGATCCCGCAAACCAGTACAATGCCCACGCCTGGGTGCGCGCCGGGAGCGTCATCGTGACGGGCGGCGATGATCCGGGACGCTATATTGTCGTCTCCACTTTCGCCTGACGTCGCGAGGGAAGGACGATTGTCGCGATGAGTGCGATTTGCGCGGGGTATCGATGGGACGGCGCCCCGGTGCCAGCCACGGTTCCGGAAACTCTGCTTGGCGCCATGCGCGAGTACGGCGATGGCGCGTCGTACTGGGCACCGGACGACGTCGCCTCGCCGGTCGCGCTCGGCTGCATTCCGTGGCGGGTGACTCCGGAAGATGTTCACTACCGGGGGCCCGAGCGAGCAGCCGGCGATGCGGTCGTCGTGGTCGTCGATGCGCGGATCGACAATCGTGACGAGCTGACCGCCGCACTTGGAATTTCGTCGCGGGAAGCGACCGGCCTGTCCGACGCAGCACTCGTGCTGGCGGCGTGGCAGCAGTGGAAGCATGAATGCCCACGGCATGTCGTGGGCGATTATGCGTTCGCCGTGTGGGACGCGGGGTCCCGGGAACTGTTCTGTGCGCGCGATGCCATGGGCCAGCGCGTGCTGTTCTATCACGAATCGCCACACGGCGTCGAGCTCGCGACCACGCCGCATGCGCTTGCCTGCCTGCCGCATGTGACTGCCGCGCTCGATGAGCAGAAGGTCGCAGATTTCCTGGTGCTGCTCCAGCGACCAGAGAGTTCTTTCTTCCGCGGCATACATCGGCTCCCACCGGGTCATACGCTCACGGCCAGCCGAACGGGGATCCGCATTGAACGATACTGGTCGCCGGCGCCGCGCCGCATGCTCCGACTCTCGAGTCACGAGTATGTCGAGGCCTTTGTCGCTGTGTTCGATGCGGCCGTGCGATCGCAACTGCGCAGCGCCGGAACCATAAGCATGATGGCCAGCGGAGGCCTGGATTCGGCGTCCGTCGCAGCCGTGGCGGCGGACCAGCTCCGGGAGCAGGGACGAACTCTCCCGACTTTCCACGCCGCACCTCGCGCGGGATACACAGGCCAAGCGAGCCGAGGCGCCATTCTCGATGAATCCGCCGATGTCGAGGCGCTGGCGCGCATGCATCCGGCCATCGATCTGCACATTCGGCGCACGGACGGCCGATCTCCGCTCGATGACCTCGACATGTTTTTCCGCATGAGCGGCGCACCGCCGAGGAATCCCTCCAACATGCCATGGTTCCTCGGCATTTATGCGCAGGCGGCGGACGCAGGGACACGTGTCATGCTCTCCGGGCATAAGGGCAATGCCACCATCAGCCAGGATGGGCTGCGCTCCCTTCGCGATTCTGCCGTTCGGGCCGAATGGCGCCGTGTCTGGCGTGAGACGCACGCGCTGGCCCGCACGAGCGGACGCGGGCGCCGCGACGTGCTTCGCCGCGAAGTGCTGATGCCGCTGATTCCGGGAGCGATTTCGACTGCGCTCCGGCGGCTGCGCGGCGTCGAGCCGCAACCCGTCTGGGATGCCAATCTGTCCGCTATCCATCCGGAGTTTGCCCGCCGGATGGGTGTGGAGGAGCGCGTGCGCGCTGCAAACCGACATCACCATGATCTGCATCGCCTGTCGGAAATGGAATTCCGTCTGGTGGTCCTCGCAGCGGGAGCAGACGTGTTCGATGTGTACAGCGGACTGCGGCCGTGGTTCGGGATCGAGACACGCGATCCCACCGCCGATCGTCGCGTCGTGGAATTCTGTATGGCGGTTCCCGGGTCGGAGTATCTTCAGGACGGCGTGACCCGGTCTCTGCTGCGGCGCGCCATGGCAGGCCGGTTGCCGGACCAGATACGGCTGAGGACTACCTACGGAATGCAGGGGCCTGACTGGACGGAGTGGCTGCCGTCCATTCGCGCGGATTTCGGTCGGGAGCTGGACCGGCTCGAGACATCGCAGATCGCGCGGCAATGTCTCGACCTGCCGAAAATGCGACGTCTCGTAGACCATTGGCCGGACCGGCTCGAACGGGTCCATGAAAGAACCTATCCGCTGCTTCTTCTGCGCGGAATCACGATGGGCCGTTTCATCCGCTGGTTCGAGGGCACCTACGCATGATCGGTCCCGCGATCCGCCGCAGGCTTCCCGCGAACCTGGATCTGTCGCCGTTGCGGCAGGGCCTGGTGCTCGTGCTTCAGAGCGGTCGTCGCTGGCTCGTGGCGCAGATCGCCCTGATGGTGCTCCAGAGCGCCATTCCGCTTCTCGCCCTCTATCTCCTCAAGGAAATCGTCGACACGGTCGCAGCAGGTTTGACCGCCGGAGATGGCGCGAGCCGGCTGGGGTTTCTGGTCGTGCTCGCGGGCGGCGTAGCGATTCTCGGCGCTGCACTGCGCAGCCTGTCCGCTCTCGTCACAGAGGTCCAGTCGCTGCGACTGTCGGATCATGTCCAGGAGATCCTGTACCGCAAGTCCGTAGAGGTAGATCTCGAGTTCTACGAGAGCACCGAGTACCATGACGCGCTCCTGCGCGCACAGGCCGAAGCGCCAGTGCGTCCGCAGCGGGTCGTTGCCGCCATAACACAGGTGGGTCAGGCGGGGCTCTCGCTGCTCGCAGTCACCGGACTTCTCCTTGCGTTTCACTGGATCCTCACAGTTGCGCTGCTCGCCGCGGCAATCCCCGGCCTGTTTGTCAGGACACGCTTCTCCGCGCGACTGTACAGGTGGACGCGTAACCGCACGCAGATCGAGCGTGTGACACGATACTTCACGACGCTCCTGACCTCGATCGACTACGCCAAGGAGATGCGTGTATTCGGCCTCGGTGACGAGTTCCGCGCGCGACACCGCCGCCTGCGGCAGCAGGTGAGGCGAGAACGGCTGCAACTCACGACCCGTCAGCGCATGCAGGAGCTGGCGGCTCAGACGCTCACCGTAACGGCTGTGTTCGCCGCCATGTTCTTCATCGCGCAGAGGGCACTTGCCGGCGAGATCTCCGTCGGAGATGTCGTGATGTACTTTGGTGCGTTCCAGCGCGCTCAGGACTTCTTCGGTGAGGTACTCCGCGGCATGGCGAACCTTTATGAGAACAACCTGTTCCTTGCCGATTTCGTACGCTTCCTGGGCCTCCAGCCTACGGTCGTCGATCCGGCACAACCGCGGCCTTTTCCGAGCCCGCTCGTCACAGGCATCGAGTTCGATGACGTGACGTTCCGGTATCCCGGTACCGATCAGGATGTGCTGAAGAACGTCACCTTCACCATCGCTCCGGGCGAGCACGTTGCACTCGTCGGGGAGAACGGGTCGGGGAAGACGACTCTCGTCAAGCTGCTGTGCCGCCTCTACGACCCTGCAACGGGTGCCGTGCGGGTGGATGGCGTGGACCTGCGCGAGATCAGCGTGGACGACCTGCGCAGCCACTTCGCGATCGTTTTCCAGGACTACGCGAAGTTCTATCTGACTGCTCGAGAAAACATTTGGCTGGGTAACGTGTCCGTACCCGTCGATTCCGATGCGATCATCGAGGCCGCACGACGTACGGGCGCGGACGAAGTCATTCGCGCGCTGCCGAATGGTTATGATACTCTGCTCGGCCGCCAGTTCGAGAATGGCGTTGACCTCAGCATCGGCCAGTGGCAGAAGCTCGCCCTCGCGCGCGCATTCCTGCGGCAGACACCGATCATCATCCTCGATGAGCCCAGCGCCGCGCTCGACCCACGCGCGGAAGCTGCCGTGTTCGACCGCTTCGACGAACTGGCGCGCGATCGGACGGCCATATTCATCAGTCATCGTCTGTCGACGGTCCGGCGCGCCGACCGCATTCTCGTCATGGTGGATGGTCGGATTGCGGAGGCCGGCGCGCACGAAGATCTCGTCGAGCGCGCCGGCGTGTACGCATCCCTCTTTGAAACGCAAGCCAGGCATTACCGATGAGCCTCGTTTCGAGGGGCACGCAATTGGCACATTGCAGATGTGGATTTTCGATGTCGTACGCCCACCATCAGATGGCGGCCTGGTCGGTCGCGGGCGCGCCGCACGAAAAGGCGCCGCTACAGCTGTGAGGGGAAGTTGAGCGGGACGAAGACAACGGCCACGCCCAAAGCCGCGGAGTTGCTGGTCCAGCTACTCGCCGGCGCCGATGCCGACGCAGTCGCTGCGACGGACGATGGGACGTGGATGGCCATGGCCCATGAGGCGGCGCGGCAGGGTGTGCTGCCCCTGATCCATGCGCGCATCGGCAGGTTCCCGGTGGGCACCGTTCCCGCTGAAGTCACGGCTGTGGTGCGCGAGCGTTACAGCATCGGCGCACTGTGGAGCACGCTGATTTTTCGTGAGCTGGACGTTATCGTCGACGCGCTGGCGGCACGCGGCATACCCGTGGTGCTGCTCAAGGGACTTCACCTGGCCGCCGCCGTGTACGACGACCCGGCCCTGCGTGCGATGGGTGACCTCGACGTCATGGTTCCGCGCGACCGCCTTGCGGATGCCTCGCGAGCTCTAACCGAGGCTGGCTTCGACACCACAGAGGTTGCGGACCTGGACGATTTCTGTCTTACGAACTGTCATCTGCCCAGGATGGCGCCGCCCGGTGGCAGGGGACTCGGCGTCGAGGTGCACTGGACGATCGAGCTGCCGACGAGCCCGTTCGAAATTCGGCCCGCGGAGCTCTGGGCGAGCTCAAGACCATTCCAGGTGAATGGTCGCGATGTGCTGGGACTGTCGCCCGAGCACCTGATCCTGCACCTGTGCCTGCACGCATGCTATCACCACAGGTTCGATCACACGCCGCTCAAACAACTCTGCGACGTTGCTGTCACGCTGCGGCAATTTGACGGTCAGATCGACTGGGACTTACTCGCCGGCACGGCAGAACGCTGGGGCATCCATTCCTTCGTCCGCTTCACGCTCCTGCTGACGCGAGAGATCCTCGGTGCGGAGGTGCCGGACACGATCCAGTCGCTGCCAGCCGACGCCGACGAAGCACGCCTGCTCGAGAACGCGCGCGCTTACATACTGAACTGCACCATCGCTATGCCCGTTGCTTTCAAATCCGTGGTGCGTGCCGGCAGCTGGCCACATCGATTCCGCGCGGGGGCCGTGCACATGTTTCCATCGCCTGCCCGCATGGCCGCCATTTACGGCACGCCACGCTCCCCGGTGAGACTGGCCCTGTTGTATGTGATGCGACCCTTCGATCTCTTGCGACGGAAGGGGTGGCTTACGCTCGAACTGCTGCTGCCCGGCCGGACGCGCCGCCGCATGAGATACACGGAGCAGAACCGCCTCCTGCTCAAGCACTCGCTGAACACCTGGGCGCGCGAGGCCGGGGTGAGGGACAACTCCGGCTGACAAGCGGTTTTCCTGCCACCCCTGGCCGGTCATCACCAGTCTGTACAACGGAAGGCCTCGACATTCAACGCGCGTCGTCGCAGCTTCGGTGCAATGGATGCCAACGAACTGCTGCGACGGCTGGCCGTGCGGCTGCGCGAGGGCAGCGCCGAGCCGGTGGCTCATCTTATCGTAGAGGAGCTGTGGCTGGCGGTGGTCGACGGCAGCCTGGAGAGCGGCGAGCGTCTGCCCACACCGCGCCAGCTGGCAATCGGCCTGAATGTCAGCCCGCGCAGCATCGAGCGCGCATACACCGAGCTGGAGCGGCGCGGCGTGACGGTGTCGCGCGCGGGTGCGGGTACATTCGTCAGCCTGTCCCCCGCCTCCGAATCGGACCGGGCCCGCCATCAGCAGTTCGCCGCCCTCTGCCGGGCGACCGTGGAAAACGCAGCCGCGCTCGGCTTCTCGCTCGAGGATCTGATCGACGCGTTCGCCGAGTTCCGCAGTGCCGACCGTGATGACCATTCAATGGAGCCGCCCTCATGACCAGTTTCCTGCCGACCCGCCGCGCCGAGCGGAGCATCACAGGCATCGCCGGGGGCAGCTCGCCCGACGACACGCGCTTTCCGGTGCCCGCCATCGGCGCGGGTGTGATCGGTGGCGGTGCGCTCGCCGGCGGTCTGCTGCTGGCGGGCGTGATCGCTCCGGCCGCAGCGATCGCGGGTGCTGTCGCGGGGCTGCTGCTCGGGTCGTCGCTCAAGTTCACCGACCAGTGGGAGAAGGCGGTCGTGCTGCGACTGGGTCGCTACCAGGGTCTGCGCGGGCCGGGCTTCTTCGCAGTGATCCCTGTCATCGACCGGGTCGGCTACCACATCGACCAGCGCATTCGTACCACCGCGTTCGGCGCAGAGTCGTGCCTGACGAAGGACACGGTGCCCGTCGACGTCGATGCCATCGCGTTCTGGGTCGTCTACGATGCGGAGCGCGCCGCTCTCGAGGTGCAGGACTACGGACAGGCCGTGATGCTCGCCGCGCAGACTGCGCTCCGCGATGCCATCGGCAAGCATGACCTCGCCGAGCTGATCCAGTCACGCAAGGAGCTCGGCCGCGGCCTCCAGGAAGCACTCGACCGGAAGATGCACGACTGGGGCATTCAGGTGCAGTCGGTCGAGATCCGCGATGTAGTGATACCGAAAGCCCTCGAGGAAGCGATGTCGCGACAGGCGCAGGCCGAACGTGAGCGACAGGCGCGCATCATTCTCGGCACCGCCGAAACCGAGATCGCGTCGAAGTTCGTCGAGGCCGCCGAGCTCTACGCGGAGAACCCCGTCGCCCTGAACCTCCGCGCGATGAACATGCTGTACGAAAGCATCGTGAAGCGCGGCTCGCTCATGGTCGTGCCGTCGGGGCTCGCCGACTCGTTGAACCTGCCGGGGATCATGGGAATGGCCGGTGCCGCAGGCGTGAAGCCGCCTGGAGCGGAGGCGGTCGTGAGTGAACCGGTCGTACGGGAGGAAGAGGAGCGTCCGCCCCTCTCACGGTAAGACATCCGGGGCCCCGCGAGCACAGCTACCGTAAACGCGAGTGCGAGTCGCGGGGCTCCGGGAATCGCGACCTGTCGCCGACAGCTTGCCGAAGCGGTCGGCCAGCAGGTAGTAGACCTCTGGCTGAGCACCCATGAGAGGGTACATGGTACGATTCGCGAGCTCGGAACATGCCCGTGCCCGAGGGGCGCGGTAACCTTCCAACAACCAATGCCGCTGAGCCGCGTGACGCGCCGCGCAGGCGGCGGCCTGTGGCGTGGAGCGTGCGTCGACGGTCCGTCAAGACGGCGCAACACAATACCGCTCACCCGTGACTCGCGGAGCATCATGAACATCCTCGACTCGATCGTCAGCGCCCGCGACGGCGCGGCAGTCCAGCAGCTCGGCGCGCAGTTCGGCCTGCGGCCCGAACAGGTCAGCGCGGCCATGGGCGCACTCATGCCAGCACTCGCGGCCGGCCTCAAACGAAACATCACCACGAACGAAGCAGCGCTCGAGTCCGCCCTCGCCGACGGCCATCACGAGACCTACATCGATCAGCCCGAGGTACTCGGGGCACCCGCCACCACCGCCGATGGAAACGCCATCCTCGGCCACATCTTCGGCTCCAAGGACGTCAGCCGGAAGGTCGCGGCCGGTGCGGCCGATCGGACGGGAATAGACCCGGCCGTACTCAAGCAGATGCTCCCCCTCCTCGCCTCACTCGCCATGGGTGCACTGGCAAAGCAGAAGAAAGGCGCGACACGGGGCGGTGCAGGCGCTGCGCAGTCCGGTGGACTCGCCGGCATGCTGGAGCCGCTCCTCGACCGCGATGGCGACGGGTCCATCGTCGATGAGATCGGCGGAATGCTGGGCGGGTTAATAAACCGGAAACGCTGAGCCGTAGGCACGACGGGCGGACAGGCCCCTGGGTCCGCGCAGCGCCACCAGACAGACCCGCACTGTTCACGAACGGTGCGGGTCCATGCGTTCCGGCAACGCGAGCCGACCGACGGCTTGCGCACCGCCCGTCGCCGGACTATATACAACCATATGGTTGCATATCCTGACCTGACTGATGCGGAGCTGGACCGCCTGTTCCGCGCCCTCGCCGATGCCACACGCCGCGACATCATCGCGCGCGTCCTGGAGGGCGAGCCGGCATCGATCTCCGTGCTCGCGACGCGCTACGACATGTCATTCGCGGCCGTTCAGAAACATGTCGCGGTACTGGAAGGGGCCGGTCTGGTGCTGAAGCGGCGGCGCGGCCGTGAGCGGATCGTTCAGGGTAATCCGGAGAGACTGGCCCAGGCCCGCGTGCTGCTGTCGCGCCTCGAGGATCTCTGGAGGTCCCGCTTCAGTCAGATCGACGCACTGTTCACCGACACCGACCCGCGGGAGTAAATGATGCCGATCACGAATGTCACCTCGGACGCCGAAACCCTCACGCTCACCGTTGTCGGAGAATACCCCGTGCCGGTGGAGCGGCTGTGGGATGCGTATGCGGACCCGCGCCAGCTGGAGCGATTCTGGGGACCGGAGACGTGGCCTGCGACGTTCACGCGTCACGATCTGACGGCGGGAGGACGATCGGAGTACTACATGACGGGCCCCGACGGGAGCCGCTCACGCGGCTGGTGGCGCTTCCTGGCGGTAGAGCCGGGACGCCGGATCGAGCTCGAGGACGGGTTCGCGCACGAGGACGGCCGTCCGAACGAGGCCATGCCGACGATGCGCATGGTGTTCACGTTCGAGCCGACGGCGAGCGGTTCGCGATTCCGCAGTACCACGTACTTCCCGAGTGTGGAGGCGATGGAGCAGCTCGTGGAGATGGGGATGGTGGAGGGACTGCGCTCTGCGCTCGGTCAGCTGGACCGCGTGCTCGCCGACCTGGCGGCTTTCGCGGCGGCGCGCGGGACGGGCACGCAGATCCTGAACGACACGCAGGTTCGGATCACACGAATCATCCGTGGTCCGGTCGAGCAGGTATGGCGCGCGCACCATGAACGTGAGCTTCTGAAGCGCTGGATGCTCGGCCCCGACGGCTGGACGATGCCCGTGTGTGACGTGGCAGACCGCGTGGGTGATTCGTACCGCTACGAGTGGGAGAAGGACGACGGCTCGGAGCGCTTCGGTTTCGAAGGCGAGCTGCTCGAGTCGGAGGCGCCGCGCCGCGCGGTCACCACGGAGCGGATGATCGGCATGGAAGGTCCGGGAGCCACGAATGAGCTGACACTGACGCCGGTAGGAGCGGGGACGCTCCTGACACTCGTGATCACGTATCCCAGCGCCGAGGTGCGCGACATGGTGCTCGGCACGGGGATGACGGAGGGCATGGAGCGCAGCTACGTGCGGCTCGAGAACGAGGTCCTCGCGAAGGACGCCGCGCCGGTATAGCGCAGGCCGTGGCGAAATTGCGGATCGAGCGCCGTTTCCGCGCATGTATCGATGAGGAGACCTCATCACCGGGAACAGGAGGCGCAGATGAACGCAGCGATTCGCGTCGCAGGGGTTGCCGCACTGCTCGGCGTGTTCGGCTGTGACGATGCCGTCGAGCTGCCTGGCGAGCCGCATCCGGCTCCGTCGCCGCCGGCCGCGCTGGTCATCGTCGTGGGCAACAACCAGATCGGCGGCGCCGGCGAGCCTCTGCCGGAGCGGCTGGTGGTGCGGGTCACGGACAGCGCCGGCAACGGTGTGGCCGGGCAGGCGGTGAGGTGGACCGTGACATCGGGCGCCGGGTTCCTGCAGAAAAACATCGACGGCGCCCCGGTAGCTGCGGACACCACCATGACCGCGAGCAACGGCAACGCCGCCGTGACGTTCATTCCGGCGCAGCTGGGCATCAGCACGATCGCCGCGTCGGTGCCCGGTCGGTCGATCGAGCCGGTCACCTTCAGCATCGACGCATCGGTGCTCGTGATCAGCAATGTCTTCTGGGGCTATTTTCTCTCGCCGGATGGATCACTGGACGCGAGCGTCCCGGTCGGGACCCCGGTCGAGTGGGTAAACACGGGCAACGTAACGGTCGAGATCGCGTCCACTGCGGCGCCGGCCGACGGAACGTCGTTCAGCGCCCGCCTGGGCGGCGGCGCACGGTTCCGGCTCGTCCCCGAGGTGGCGGGCACGTGGCAGTGGACGTTCCGCTATTTCGATGAGGCGGGCGCACTGGTCTGGGACTCGGAGGAGACGAGATCACTGACGGCGGGGCCGGGCGGGTGATGACACGACGGGGGGCGCACGGGTCCTGCGTGCATCGACGGTGGACGAACGTGCGCTTAACTTGGCGCACGTGCATGCGCGACGCCCCCTTCCATTTCACACGCGCCCGGACTCAACCGCATGAGCAGAGCAGAAAAGGAACCGGAACCGGGCTGGACAGGCAAACGGCCGTTCATAGGGCGAGAGAACGTGCTGGCAGCCCTGCACGGGGAACTGACCGCGGCATCAACGGGCGCGGGCCGCTTCATCCTGCTGCATGGTCCGGATGGCTCCGGCCGCGCCGCGCTGGTGAGGCGCTTCAATCGGGAGGCGCGGCGGCGCAACCGCCGTCTGAGCTCTGCCATAGGGGACGCCGCTGACCCGGTTACACCGGCGTGGCGCCAGATCGCGCTGCGCCTTACCGCAGGGCGACGCGTCGGCGCTGCGGTGAAGCGGACCCTGTCCGAGTGGATTGATCCGCTGGTCCCGGTCGTGGGCCCCATCGTCAGCGCAGTGGTGAAGACGGTCGAGATCCTGCGACCGGATCGGCAGCCGCGGCAGCGGACGGAAGTCATGGGTACCGGATCGACGATCGACCAGGTCCGGACCCTGCTCGTGCACGGCGGCGAGAAGCCGCGTCTGATCATCCTCGAGAACCTCGAGGTCAGCGACCCCAGCGAGCTGGCCGGTGCATCCGCCCTGATCCAGCGGCTGGAGTCCTCCCACACGCTATTCATCGGCACCGCGATCTCGCGCTCCGGCACTCTGCCGCCGGCAGTCGCCGATCTGCTGAGGGAAGCGCAACGACTCAAGGTGGGTCACGTCATCGAAATACCGGCGCTCACCCCGGCAGAAACAGCGAGAGCTGTTGAAAAAGCCACGGGCAACGCCCTCCCGGATGGCTGGCGCGGGTGGCTGCGTGACGCCGCGCCTGCTACGCCCGCACAGCTCTGGAATCTGCTGGGTGAGTTGCAGCAGACCGGGGAACTGGTCCGGAAACGGGGACGGTGGCACTGGGCCCGGATCGCTCCCGTCTCGGACGGCGCGGCGGTAATTCCGTTCGCTGCCAGTGAGCTCGACAACCTCGCCGATGTCGACATCACCCTGCTCGAAGCTGCCGGTCGACTGGGGGTGGCATTTGAAGCGCCCGCGCTCGCCGCGGCGCTCCGGATGGATGAAATGGCCCTCGAGGATCATCTGGCGCGGCTCGTGCGCAAACAGAGGCTGCGACTGACGGATACAGTCGAGCGCGACGGTGATCTCGTCGACAGGTATGAGTTCGTCCGACCTGAAAACGCTGCGCGCTGGGCGGCGAGAGTTGAGCGGCCGATCGTGAAAGATGAAGTGCAGCAATCATCTGGCGCCGCCGAGCGACTCTGAGCACTGCCACTGATGGAATGTTTGCCGTGCACGGATCGGTGATGCGTGGACGCGTTCGTTGTTGTTGCAGCACCGCTACGACCTGCCGTATCCGAGCAACAGTGAGATCGACTCGGAACGGACACGTCAGGCTCTGATGCTCGTACGTCGGCGTCTTGCGCGCCGTTCAATTTCCACATCGCAGGAACCAGATACACCAGTGCCGCGCGTCGCGGTATTGGCCGGCCATTGCTCGGCGGAGGGTATGCTATGAAGCGCACAAATGGATCACCACGGATGACCCGCAATCGTTTACGGTCAGCGGCTGCGGTCGTCTTCAGTTCGACAGCATTGGCGGCCTGCGAGCAGCCGACCGCGCCGGCGGTCGAGAAGCTGGACGCAACGCTGGCATCGGTCGCAGGCGTCACCAGCTGTGCGGGTACGCCCATCGGTGCGAACAACGGCAAGACATTCACGGTCAACGTGACCTTGTCCGACGGCAGCCCCGGCAAATCCGTACTGGTTACGCTGGTGAATCCGACGTCCGGTCCCGCGTGCGAGGTGGAAGCCGATGCGAATGGCGTCGCCACGTTCCAGGGCGTCGCCATGGGTGCGCAGTTCGTGGCGATGGTGCGCGACGAGGTCAACCTTTATGCCTCCCAGCTGCAGATCGCGCCGCCTCATCCCGGCGGGAACCTGGTGAATCAGGTTGCAGATGCGCCATCGCTGGCCGTTCATCAGCGGCCGACGCTGCTGCGCGGAGGCGCGTGCACCGGCAGTGACGCGCTCACGTGGAGCGGCTACATGGGTGCGCTGGCGGATCCCTGCATCATGCCGAACGGCAACGGGTACGCCGTGTCGATCCAGCTCACGCAAACCACGGGCACGTCGGGTAAACTGATCGGCCTGCCGGGCAACAGCAGCGATGTCATTGTCGCTGCGTTGAATACGTGGACCGCTGGGCCGCAGGCGTCGCAGGCGGCGGCATGCGCGGCTCTGCCGTGGATCCAGGGCAGCCGCCTGGCGGACTGCAGCGATCCGATGCTCTCGGACGGTCCGGCCGTGCTCCAGGCGATGGGCCGCGCCGATCACAATGGCAACTTCAAGGTCGGCGCCTTCGGCAGTCCGCTCGTCATCGAGACGGTGCTCGGCGGAACCGGCTTCACGTTCTTCGGCACGGCCACGGAGTCCACCGGCGGCCAGTACATCGTGCACGTGGTTCCGGGGATGTGCCGCGTGGATGACAGCACGACCGTCGAGGACGAGACGAACCCGTCAGGCGCCTCTCCGCTGGATATCCTGAGAACATTCTCGACGATCGGTCTCACCACGGCGTTGAGCGATCCGACGGATCCGCTTTCTCCGATGATCCTGGCACCGGTGCCGAGCACGGCCATAGTCGGCGCCATCATCAAGTCGAACGGCGGCGGCAAGGGCGAGCTCGCAGTCCAGTATCGACTGAATTCGGGCAACGGCATGTATTCCGTGAAAGCCACCTTCTCGATCACGAGCGCAGGCGTCTGCACCATCGATCCGGCGAGCGGCAGCGGCCTCGGCCTGATCGATGGCAGTACCGTCGGTCACGTCGGCACATGCGCGGAGTCGGTCTCCACGGCGGGCGAATTCAAGCTCGCGTTCGTGCTGACGGGACTGCCGGCTTCCGTCGACCGCGAGAGCATGGTGTATACGCTGAAGGCCGCGAAGGACAACATCGACGCCGCGCGCTTCGCTTTGCAGAGGGGCTCCATTCCGTACGCGGGACAGTACGATACGAGCTGCCCGCTGCCGACGAACAACGACGGCCGTTACGACCTCGGCATGTAGTGAGGGGCAGCCATACCGCGGTATGAGTGACAGGTAGTCGCTTCAATACAGTGAAGGTCATTCAGGCGGGAGCCCGTACGTGGAGACGGGCTCCCGCTGTCAGGTGAGCATGGGATCAGCAGAAGCACAGTCAGCCACCCGGTTCGTCGGCCGCGAGGATGAGCTCGCCCTGCTCAATGGCCGACTGGCTGAGGCTCTCGCGGGTCGCGGCAGGGTCATCTTCATGTCCGCCGAGCCCGGTGCGGGCAAGACCACACTCACCTCCCGTTTCCTCGATCAGATCTCGATCGATCACCCTGAAGCATACGTCATCCGGGCGGGCTGCTCGGAGCAGTACGGCGCAGGCGAGCCGTACCAACCGTTCGTGGAAGCGTTCCGGCACCTTCTTCGCGAGCGCGAGGGACGGCAGGAGCGGAGCTTCCGGGACCTCGCGAAGCAGCTCGCGCCCGTCTGGCTTGCAGCCATACCGGTGGCCGGCGAGATCATGGCGGCATCGCTGGCAACTGCATCGGAGCTGAAGCAGCAGTTCCAGACGGGCGGGGGGCCGGCAGCGGCCAGCGAAGAGGCGCTGTTCTTCCAGTACTCGGAGTTGTTCTTTGCGGCGGCCGCTGCGGCGCCGCTGATCCTGTTCCTCGACGATCTGCACTGGGCGGATCGCGCATCTGTCTCACTGCTGTCTCACCTGGGGCGCCGCGTTGCAGATCAGCGCGTGCTGATCCTCGGTACATACCGTCCGACCGAGGTCGACACGGGCCATCACCCAATGCGCGACGCGCGGCAGGAGCTGCAGCGATACCGTGTTGCCGAGGAGATCTCCCTCGCACCGCTGGCGACAGAAGCACTGTCGGACCTCATCCATCTGCATGCGGGTGCCGCTCCGAGCGTGCAGCTGCTGGACTGGCTGGTGCGGCGGGCGGGCACGAACGCCCTGTTCTTCGAGGAGCTGCTCAACTGGCTCGTCACGCAGGGATTCACTCGCGATAACCTCGGCGAGCTCCAGCTCGTGCGTGTGCCGCAGGAAATCGAGATCCCGCGTTCCGCGGAGAGCACGATCGAGAAGCGTCTGGACCGTCTGGACGAGGAAACGCGTCGGTTGCTCGAGTACGCGAGCGTGCAGGGCAACGATTTCGACTCGGTGAGTCTGGCCCAGTTGCTGGACAAGGATGAGCTGGAACTGGAGGAACTGCTGGAGCCGATAGCGCGCACGCACCGGCTGATCCAGCTGATCGACACGCAGGACCTGCCGAACGGCGACATCGCGAGCGTCTACCGATTCAGCCATTCCCTCGTGGCGGATGTGCTGCACAGGGGACTGCAGGGGAAACGCCGCATCCTGCTGCATCGCAAGATGGCGCAGATCCTGGAGCAGATCTACTCCGGTGACGCCGCGTTCGTGGCCCCGCGCCTCGCGGTGCATTTCGAGGAGGGCCGCCAGAAGGAGAAGGCGTACGAGTACGCGCTGCTCGCAGCGGAGCGCGCGACCCGCCTGTATGCGCACTGGGACGCACTCGAGCAGATCCAGCGCGCGCTGCGCAATGCCGTCGAGCCGGCGCAGCAGTCAGTCGCATACGAACGTCTCGCCGAAGAGTACGTCTCGACCGGGAACCTGCCGGATGGTGTCCAGGCGCTTTCCGACGCGCTGCAGCATCTGGACACGGGTGCGGACGTCGGCAGCTACCTCCGCCTCCGGCGTAAGCGCGTGCTGATCGAAACCACGCAGGGGACGGTGCCGCTGCCGAAGATGTTGAGCGAAATGGCGGATCTGCGTACGGAGGCGCAGCAGGCAGGGCAGGTGGCCGAGGAATGTCAGATCATCTGGCAGATGATCGACCTGCCGGGCACCGCGGAGCAGCTCGACGTGACGCTCGCGCGCGAGGCGCTCCGGCTGGCGGATCAGAGTGGTGATCAATGGTTGATCGCACGCGGCCATCACGTTCTTGGCGCGGCCATCATGTTCGTGGATCCCTCCAGCGCGATGGATGATCTGCGCCGTGCCCGGGAGCTCTACGGTGAGCTGGGCGATCGCAGCAGGCAGGCGGCCAGCACGAGCTATCTGGCACTCGCGCATGTCTTCCTCGGAGAGTTCGCGAGTGCAGTCAGCGAGCTGGAATCGGCGGTCGCAACATTCCAGGAAATCATGGATCCGGTACGAGGGTCCGTCGCACGTACGAATCTTGGCACGGTGCTGCGCAACCTCGGGGATTACGAGGGCGCGGAGAAGCTGCTGCTCGAATCCGTGCGCACGATAGAACGTCTGGGTGCGCCCGTGCGCCTGCTCTCGCCGCTGATGAGTCTGGCGGAGCTTGCCGAGGCGCAGGAAGACTGGGTCACAGCGGAGCGTCGCTGGACGCAGATGCTCGAACGTGCGGTCGAGACCGGATACACGAGCGAACAGATCATCGCGCATTGCGGCATCGGCACTGCGCGCCTGCGTCGTGGCGACCGTCGCGCGTCTCCGTCCGAATCGGCCGCCCGTGAGCTGATGCAGAATGATCCGGAGAACATGGGCGAGAGCGGGGACGCGTTTCAGCTCTACACCGCCCGGGTCGCGGCCGCAACGGGAGAGATCGAAGGTGCCGCCGTCATATTCGAGCGACTGGAGCGCGCCGCACAGGGCCGCGACCGCTTCATGGGCAATCTCTACCGGCTGGAACGTGCGGAGATCCTGAAGGATGTTGATCCCGACACGGCACTGGAACTCGCCGAGACCGCACGGAACGAATTCGAATCGATGGGTGCGCGTCCGAGTGTGGAGCGCGCGAACAACCTCATAGCCGACCTTCGGGGGTCATATGCGTCATGACGCACTGCTGACACGAGTCGTTGTACCGGTCCGCCGGGCGCCGCTCGCAGTACTCCTGTTTCCACTCGTCGCCCTCGCGGGCTGTGCGGGAGATGAACGGGAAGGCACGGTCGAACGCGGCGGCACGGCCGTCGTCTGCACGCAGGCGGAGCCAGTCGGCCTGAATCCGTTCACATCCATGCACGTGCTGACGGGGGATCTGACGGCCGTGCTCTTCACGCCGCTCGTCCGCTACGATGAGCAGGGCGCATTGCAGCCGTGGCTGGCCACATCATGGGAGTGGTCGCCCGACCAGCTCGGCGTGACACTCGAGCTGCGCCAGGATGTACGCTGGCATGATGGTGAGCCCCTGACCGCGGAGGACGTGGTCTGGACGATTGAAACGGCTTCCACGCCGGAGTTCGGTTACGCACTCATCGAGGACTTCGAGGATTTCGAATCGGTTCGTGCGGTCGGGCCGCACACCGTCGAGATCCGCCTCAGCGAGGCTTCTCCGATCGGGCTGGAGGGCTTCGTCGCGCTGCCGATCCTCCCGCGCCACCTCCTGGCCGAGATCCCGGCCGGCGACTTCAGGAACGCGCCGTACCATCGCGAGCCGGTCGGCAGCGGTCCGTTCCGGTTCGTGAACCGCAACTCGACCGGAGATCTGCTGTTCGAGAGGTTCGAGGATTTTCCGGAGGACCTGGGCCGGCCGGCCGTGGACCGGCTGGTGCTGCGTACGGTGCCTGAACTGTCGACGCAGCTGGTCGAGCTGCAGACGGGAAGCATTCATGCGTGTGTGATGGGCGCGAGCGCGGCGGATCAGGTCGCGGCGACCGGCTCCCTCGAGACCGTGCCGCTCGGCTTGCCTTCCGTGGCAATCATACCGCTGCGCAACGATCGGGCGCCGTTCGATGACGTACGTGTGCGTCGCGCTGTGTCCGCGGCGATCGACCGCAACGAGATCGCAGCCGTCACTTCTTCCGCGGCACGGCCGGCATCGAGCTTCCTGCCGGCCGACAGTCCGTTCCGCGAAGATTCTCTCGGCCAGGTCAGTGCTGACCGTGAACTTGCCGCGGCACTGCTCGACAGCGCGGGCTGGTCACTGAATGGAAGCCGTGACGGTGTTCGCACAAACGCGGACGGTGAGCCACTCACGTTCACCATCTACGGGCCGCAGTCCTATGCGACATATCTGACCAACGTGCAGGCGCAGCTGAGCAGCGTCGGCATGGACGTCCGCGTATCGCTCCTCGAGGGGAGCACCTACTTCGACATGATCGACGATCCGCAGACGCGGCCCGCGGCCATGGCCATCGGCGTATCTCCAACGAAAGTCAACTATTTCGACCCGTACCCCGATCTGCATTCGGAGGGTTACGCCAACCTGTCGCTCTATGAGAACTCCGGCGTCGATTCGCTGATCCAGGCGCTCGGCGCTGCGACCGAAGAGGCCACGCGGCGGCGCGTCTACCAGCAGCTCCAGCGCAGCGTCGCGCAGGATGTACCCTCCATCTACACGATCTACATACCGCGACTGCTGGTGCACGGGCCGGCGCTGGAGGGTGTCCGCGGCGGTCCGGGCGGAGCCTTCTCATCCCTCATCGACTGGCGACTCAGCCGCTGACGCGACTACGGATGGATCGCGCGGAGGACAACGCCGTGACTGAGAAGGGTCGCGTGCAGCAGCACCGTTAAGGCGACGCACGACTTCGTGCGTATGTCATCGTTGCCCACGGGGGAGCGACGGCTGATTGCGCGCGCGTCAGCGTGCCTGTGACACGGTTACGGAATTGGTACGCAACTGCCACCGCACCCGGGCGTCGGCGAACAGCGTGAACTCCCGCGACACGACTGCAGCTCCACTCGGCTGCCGTGCGACCAGCTGATAGGCGCCCTGCAGATTCCTGGACTCGTACGTCAGGGCGCGCTCGGCACCTCCGGGGACTGTGCCCAGTGTGCCTTCGTCGTCGCCGTCCCGGCGAAGCTCGATGGTCATCGTGTTCGGCGGATCCAGGTCGTTCAGGACGGTGACTATCGCACTCTCCTCCGGACCACCGCTGCCGAAGAGGCCGAAGCAACCGGTAGTCAGGGTTGTGAGCACGAGAGTTGATACGAGTATGAGCGGACGCAGCTTCATGGTTCCTCCAGAGTGAGTGCGCTATCGATAACGCGTATCCCGTGCCAATCCCGGCGGATGTGCATGCAAGCGCTGGCAGCTTACGTCTGTCGGAAGGGACCCGATACTCTGGCTGGCCACGCAGGGCCGGCGTCAGCGCCTGGGCGCTCTTGCACGGACGACGAGCAGGGTGCAGAGTCGCGATCGCGAAACGACGTGGACGTCGCAACGAAACGACGTGCACGTCGTAACCGAATACAGGAGCCCCGGCGCCGAACGCGACGGGGCTTCCTCCCGTCGTGGGGTGCTTGAGGCGCACAGGCGTGGAAGCCGCTCAATGGCCTGTGCTCGAGGCCGGAGCCAGTCGCCACCACACAACCGTCCATATGCCGGGCATGGGCGCGGCCAGTGGACGGTATCACGCTCATAGCCCACTCAACCTTCCATCGACAATCTCCGCGGCTGTCTTCGCTGGATGTTTGGCGGCGCAGGGCGCATGCAGTTTTCCATTGTCGGCGCACGCCTCTCCCCAATGTACGATTCGCGGCCGCCTGATCGGCCAGCCACCCGCGCGATCGGCCAGCCACCCGCCTGATCGGCCAGCCACCCGCGCGATTGGCCGCCACCCGCGCGAGATTGGCCGCCCACCCGCGTGATCGGCCGGCCATTCCGCGCGATCGGCAACCTTCCTCGCGTAACGCACGGTCGGCCGACGTGTCATCGCGGCCTCTCCGTACCTGCCCGGCGAACGCGCCGGTTGCGCCGCCTCGGCTGAGTACGGATTCTCTCCCATGAACACGCACGCGTGTTCCGCTCCAGGCGCCGGTTGATGCCGCTGTTCAGCAGGGATCTTTCGGCATGTCCAACAGTTCACCACGGTGCACCATGATCCGGAACCTCATCGTCATCGGCGCGCTGGCACTCCCGGCGGGCGCCTCGGCGCAGGTACAGCCGTCGCCGGCCGCGCTCGCGGAGATGGACCGCAGGATCGAAGCGGAGCTCGAGTCGCAGAAGATACCCGGTGTCGTTGTGGGCGTGGCGTCGCGCGGGCAGCTGCTGCACGTGGGCACGTACGGCCTGGCCGACGTGGAACTGCGCGTGCCCGTGACGGACAGCACGGTGTTCGAGATCGGCTCGATCTCGAAGCAGTTCGCGGCGGCCGCGGCACTGCTGCTCGCGGAAGAGGGACGTCTCGATCTCGACGACCCGATCCATGAACACCTCGCGGACCTGCCTGGCGAATGGCTGGGTGTCACCGTCCGCCAGCTCCTGAATCACACGTCCGGCATTCCGGACTATGAAGAGATCCAGACGTATGAGGCGTATCGCTTCCG
Source organism: Longimicrobiales bacterium (assembly GCA_035461765.1). Taxonomy (GTDB): domain Bacteria; phylum Gemmatimonadota; class Gemmatimonadetes; order Longimicrobiales; family RSA9; genus SH-MAG3. Next base: position 48,568 of record DATHUY010000160.1, on the reverse strand, counting down.
TTTCACACCGGAGCAGATCATCCGCGTCGCGCACTCCCGGCCGATGGACTTCGCACCGGGGCAGGGCTGGTACTACAGCAACACCGGCTACTTCCTGTTGAGCATGATCATCGAGCGGATCGAGGGGCGCCCGCTCGGCGACGTGCTGCGCGAGCGCATCTTCACGCCGCTGGGCATGAACCAGACGCGTATGGCGGATCCCGAGGACATCATCCCGCACCGTTCTGCGGGCTACTGGGTCGACCGGATGAACGTGCACCTCATGAACCGCGACGCGACGCAGACCTCCTCCACTCTCGGCGCGGGAGGGCTCCTCTCATCCGTGCGGGACATGGCGAAGTGGGATGAAGCGCTCTACGGCAACACGGTGCTCTCCGAAGCGTCGAAGGCCGCGATGTGGACTTCCACGATCCTGCCCGACGGCACGGACACGGGTTACGGCTTCGGCTGGGTGACGCGACCCTATCGCGACCGCCGCGCAGTCTCACACACCGGCCAGGTCGCCGGCTTCGTCAGCAACTTCACGCGGCTGACGGACGATGATCTCGCCATCATCGTGTTCACGAACCGCTACCGCGTGAGCGGCGGCCGCATCCGCGACATCGTGGCTGACACGTTCCTGCCGTTAGCCCGGTGAGACGGCAACTGCCACGTGAATCAGCGGGCCCGCCGTCGACTGCACGCCGGGTGTTCCGTCATGTACGGTGCGCCCCCGCCGGTCGGTCGCGACTGCGTGCAATGAGATACCCGATGAAGCTCAGGATCGTGAACGCGGCGCCGGCAAGGAACGTCGCGCGCGGGCCATGGTGGTCCCAAAGTGCACCCGCAATTACGCTGGCGGCGAGCATCCCAATGCCGAGCGCCAGGTTGTAGAAGCCGAACGCGCTCCCGCGCAGCTCCGGCGGTGCGCTGTCGGCGACGATCGAAGCAAGGATCCCCTGCGTGAATCCCATGTGCAGTCCCCAGAACAGCACGCCCAGCAGCGTGAGGGGAATCGTCGCACCGAACGCGAGGATGAGATCCGCGATGACGAGGAATGCGAAGCCGGCCATGAGCACGCCCGATCGGCCCGCGCGATCCGAGAGAACGCCTGCGGGCCATGCGGTCAGTGAGTACGCGATGTTCATGACGACCATCACGAGCGGGACGAAGGTGAGCGCAAGGCCGACGTCCTGCGCGCGGAGCACGAGGAACGCTTCACTGAATCGGGCGAGCGTGAGGAGTGCAGCAACGCCGATGATCGCCCAGAACCGGGCCGTGAAACGGGTGAGGTCGGCGAGTCGCAGCGGTATGCGCGGCGCCGTCGTGTCCGTCCGTGGCGGCTCATGGACACCGAGCACGAGGATGACCATGGCGATCGCGGCCGGCACGGCCGCAATCCAGAAGACGGTACGGAACCGATCTGCCGTCAGCGCCATCAATGCGATCGCAGCGAGCGGCCCGATGAACGCACCGACAGTGTCGAGCGATTGACGCAGGCCGTAGCTGGAACCGCGCAGGTGTGGCGGTGCGATGTCGGCGATCAGGGCATCACGCGGCGCGCCGCGAATGCCTTTGCCGACGCGGTCGAGAAAACGGGCCGTGACGACCAGGCCGATGCTGCCGGCAAGGGCGAACATCGGCTTGGTCGCGGCGGCCAGTCCATAGCCGATCACCGTGAGCAGTTTGCGCCGGCGTAACCAGTCGGACAGCACACCGGAGAACACCCTGGTGATCGCCGCGATCGCCTCCGCTACGCCCTCGATCAGTCCTACGGTGAGCGTGGAAGCCCCAAGCACCGTCACCAGGAAAACCGGGAGCAGCGCATGGATCATCTCCGAGGAAATGTCCATGAACATGCTCACCATGCCGAGCACCCATATGCCGGCGGGGAGCTTCTCCCGGCCGCCGCGCGGCCCACCTGTGGAAGTCACGGCAGAATGATATGTGCCCGCACCCGGAAGCGCATCGATCTCAGGCGACAGCATGAAGCGCCCTGCGCGGTTGCTTTCCTCCCTAGTGCCGTACATCATGTCCACCGTGATTGCAGAACGCAGACTGTCGATGTGCTGACCGCCGTCTTCTGATGTTATCCGGCTGGCTGTACCTCGCCCTCGAATGGCTGCTGCCGATCGCGATGACTCCCGTTGTCGTGCGGCAGCACCGGCGCCCGTTCATCGCCATAGCCTGGCTCGGCTGCATCTTCGCGTTCCCGCCCGTCGGCGCGCCACTCTATTTCGTTTTCTCCGTATTCGGCATCCAGCGGCGGCGCGAGGCGACGCTGGCGGTGCGCCGGGAGTACGGCGGCATGCTGCAGGAGCGCGCGCATCATGGCGGGATCAGTGAACTTCCGGACAGAGCGCGGGAGATTGCGAGCGTGGGGTACGCCGCGCACCAGCGTACGGCGGTGCAGCCGCTGTTCGCGGCCAACGAGGTTACGCTGCTGTCAGATGACGAGGTGGTCGAGCGCCTGTGCGCTGACATACAATCCGCCAGGAATCACGTTCATCTCCTGTTCTTCATCTTTGCGCCGGACGAGACCGGACGCATGGTAGCCGACGCGCTGGTCACTGCAGCGCGCAACGGCTGTACGTGCCGTGTTCTGGTCGACGCATTCGGGTCACGCGCCATGCTGAAGCAGCTCGCACCCGAGCTGCGTCGCCAGGGAGTAGCCGTAGTCGCTATGCTCCGCATGCGCCCTCTGACACGACCACTGCGCAGACACGACGTGCGCAACCACCGCAAGATCGCAGTGATCGACGGTACGGTGGCTTATACAGGCTCCAGCAACATCCACGGGCCTGAATACGATCTGGAGCCGGGACTCGGTCGCTGGCACCAGATCAGTGCGCGCATCGCGGGCCCGGCGGTTGCCGCGCTACAGACACTGTTCCTGGAGGACTGGACGCTCGCCGCCGACGAGAAGCTCGCCGGCAGCGACATCTTCCCGGCAGCGAACCGACCCGGCCCCACGCCCGTGCAGGTCATTGCCGACGGCCCGACCTACCCCGACGATGCGATTCAACAGGTGTGCATCCAGGCGCTGAACAGCGCGCGGGCGTCCGTACTGCTCGTCTCTCCGTACTTCGTGCCGGACGAGCCGCTCATCGTGGCGTTGTCCTGTGCGGCACTGCGCGGTGTAAATGTGCGCGTGCTCGTGCCGGAGCGCAGCGATCGCCGCACCGCCGATCTCGCGGGCCGCGCTTCATGGGAGACGCTGCTGCAGGCGGGAGTGCAGATACTCGAACACGGCAGAGGCGTGCTGCATGTGAAGGCACTGGTCGTGGACGAGGAGTCAGTGCTGTTCGGCACGGCCAACCTGGACAGGCGGTCGTTCTTCCTGAACTACGAGCTGATGCTGTTCCTGCCGGATCCGCGCGTCGCCCGCAATCTGCAGTCGATGCTCCGCCCCTTCGAGCAGTCGAGCGCGCGCGTCCATCTCGACGAGTGGCGCGCACGCGCTCCGGGAGACCGCTGGCGGCAGGACTTCGCCAAACTGCTGAGTCCACTGCTCTGAGAAGCGTCACGTCCGCGCGCGGTCGGATCGCAGTGTGGCGGGACCGGCGTCAATCGTGCCCCAGCCGCCGTTCGGGCGGCGCCTGGGGCGGGTCTGGCGTCCCACCACGCCGTGAAGTTTGCCCCAGCCGCGTCCGGGCGCCGCCTGGGGCAGGCGTCGCCCCACGCCGTGAAGTCTGCCCCGACCGCGTTCGGGCGAGCCTGGGGCAACGCCCGCGGTCACTCCTCGGGCGGGTCATCCTTGCGGACCCGCAGACGGCGCAACCGCCGGGTATGCCCCGCCGCGCGCCAGGCCACGGCGCCGACCCACACCAGGAACATGATGCTCAGCATGAAGGCCCCCAGGTAGACCAGGCCGGCCACATCGTAAAACTGTTGCATCTCCGCATCGATGGAGCGGCGGTACTGCAGCAGGTCGAGGCCGAATAGCGTCGCCAGGACCACGAGTATCACAGCGGCGACGTATGCGGAAATTGCCAGCGTACGGACGACCTTTCTATGTCCCAGCAGGTACGCCGTCCCGACCGCAACGACACCGCCCAGCAGCGGGAGCAGGAGCACCTGGCTCAGCGCGCCGAAGGCCTCGAGGCGCCAGCGGATGGCGCGTGGACTGAACGGCAGCACCGTCACGACGCGCTCGAGCAGGGGCAGCACGAGCAGCAGGAGTGCCAGCCAGTAGCCGGTCGCGATCAGGAATCGGCTGTGCCTCATGAAGTCACCGGAACGCGTCTTCCCGTAAGGTCCCGTTGTCCGGGCCGGGCTGGCGTGGGGCCGCAGCGGCCGCCGGGAACCCCGCGGGAGGGGTTGTTACGCCGCGTGCGCGTCGTGGTGCAATACGTGCAATGACGATCGCAGCAGTAAATGTATCGTGCGCGTTGCACGTGGAAGGCAGGAGCAGTTATGGCGAATCGGGCGACCGATCTGCCGTGCAGTGACCCGCGTCGGGCGAGCGGGCAGGGCCGAAGCCGGCAGGATAGTCGGGCAGTTGCACGCCTGATCTGGCTCACCTCTACGTTCTCCATACTCTCCGTATCCAGCGCCGCGGCCCAGCCGCTTGTCACCCCTGACTCCGAACCCGTCCGTCGCATCATCGTCTCCCTGCAGGAAAATCGCCTCTGGCTGACCGAAGGACCGGACACGCTGCTGTCCGCGCCCGTGGCGGTCGGTCGCAACGCCACGTTCCGTCACGGCTCCAAAGTCTACAACTGGGAGACGCCGCGCGGCGAGCGTGTCATTCTCGACAAGAGGCTGGATCCCGTCTGGAACGTGCCCGACTGGCACTATTACGAGCGCGCCGACAGGGAGAACCGCGAGCTGATCGAGATGGTGCGGGGCCGGCGGTATCCGCTCGCGGACGGCAGTCATCTCGAGGTACGCGGCGCAAACGTCGTGCGCGTGCTCGGTCAGCAGTTCTGGGTGGTGCCGCAGGGCAGGGAGATCATCATCGACGGAGTTCTGTATGCGCCGCCCGTGGGTACGGTTCAGCGCAGGGTACCGGGAGCGCTCGGGACGCGCGCGCTCGATCTCGGAGAGGGATATCTGATTCATGGGACCACGCCGCACAATCAGTCGTCGATCGGCAATGCCGCGAGTCACGGCTGCATCCGGATGCATACCGGCGACGTGGAGCGACTGTTCGAGTTGGTGGATAGAGGGACGCCGGTGCTGATCTACTGAGGCACCGCCGGCCCTTTCAGGAGAGGCGGGACAGGATGAGACGTTCAGCGATAGGGATTGCGCTGCTGGTGATGACGCTGGTGACTCTGGGAGCAGCGATCTTCCTCAGGAGCATGAGCCCGGCGGCGGCAGGTGCGCGGGCGGACATGCCGGTGGGTCTATTGGCGCTCGAAGACGGGGCAACCGGTGAGGGCCCGACAGGAATATCCATTCAGGTCGATACACCACCCAAGCAGCCGGTCGCTGCTGCGGGCTGGCCGTTCCAGCAGCTTCCGCTCGTCGCAAAGTTCGGCGTCATCACTCCGCGTGTCCGACCGATCCCGCCGATCGCGTTTGCGCCCGTGCCGATTCCGCCGCGGCCGTTCGTTCCTCAGCCCCCGGTGCCCGACGTGCCGGTCCGGCCGAGCCCGTGGCTGCTGGCGCCGCTCGCCGGCGGCGCCTTCATCGGTGGACGCGATGGACCGGCTCCGCCGCCGGAGGTGATTCCGGAGCCGTCGACCGTGATCCTGCTTTCGACCGGAATGCTGCTCCTCGGGATCGGGGCCTGGTTCAGTCGGGTGTAGGGCACGGGCTACGGGGAACGACCGCTCGCGTCGTCCCCGGGATTGACTACGACCATCACGCCGAGGGCGAAAGAGATGGAGGAGACCGTCGTCTTCGCGGTCAGTCCAGGCGATTCCGCCTCGAAGGAGTACCGCCGGTAGCGCACCGCCGGTCTGACGAACACCCTCTGTCCGGCCACCGCGACATCCAACCCCGCGCCGCCTTCCAGCGTGAGGATCCCGTCCGTATCGATGGCGGAAAATTCCGGGCCTGCGATCAGCGGGTCGAGATCATGCCATCCTGCGCCGAGCTGCGCCCAGGGCTGCAGGCGCGCGCCCGGTCGGACGGGAAACCACATCCGCACCCCAGCACCCAGGCCGGAATCGGTCCAGGTGTCGTCGGCCGCGTCAGCCGCCTGCTCGACATCGAAAGACGTACGCTCGTAGCCTGCGTACACCCCGAAGAGCCGGGTGAGACGTGCAGCCGCTGACACGCTGGCACTCCAGCCGCGCTCGGCGCCGTCGTCGGCGAAATCACCCAGCGGGAATGCCGGGCCGACGTCGGCGGCGACGGAAAAGGAAGGGACGGTCTGTGCCGACGCCGAGGTGGCCAGGAACAGCAGCGAAACAGCGAGCAGGCGGCGCATGAGTGGATCCTCCCTGTAGTAGAGCCCGGCTCACCAGATACTCGCGCTGGATCGCGCGCAACGATCGGGCCGTGACACCCGGCTGATACGGATGAATGACCATTGGGATCTGTGCCCCGGTGAAGCGAAAGCACTTGCTCGCGTGCACCGCCGCGCGATAGCGTCAGACACACCACGACATTCCTTGTTGCAGCATCGGGGGATACATGCTTCGCACCGAGTTCATCAGCACTGGCTTCAGCGTGCCCGACCGGGTGCTGACCAACGACGACCTGAAGCAGTGGTGGGATACATCGGACGAATGGATCCGGGAGCGGAGCGGTATCGAGCAGCGGCACTGGGTCGAGCCCGGGCAGCAGGCGGGGTCCGACCTGGCGCTGGAAGCGACGCGCAAGGCGCTCGAGCGGGCGCAGATGGACGCATCGGAGATCGACTGCATCATCTACGCGACACTCAGCCCCGACTACTTCTTCCCGGGCGGCGGCGTGTATCTCCAGGCGAAGCTGGGCATACCCGGCGTGCCGGCGCTCGACATCCGTAACCAGTGCACGGGGTTCCTGTATGGTCTGTCGGTCGCGGATGCGTGGATCAGAACGGGTCAGTATCGCCGCGTCCTGCTGGTAGGAGCCGAGGTGCATTCGACGGGGCTCGACTACGGACCGGCGGGGCGAGACGTCGGCGTCCTGTTCGGCGACGGTGCTGGCGTTGCGATCCTCGGACCGACCGAAGACGCCGGCCGCGGCGTGCTGTCGACGCATCTGCACGCGGATGGCAGCCAGGCGGACAAGCTGTGGTGCGAGTCCGGTGCATCCGCCCGCTTCCCCCGCATCTCGCACGAGGACCTGGATGAGGGCCGGCAGTACCCGAAGATGAACGGACGGCATGTCTTTCGTAACGCGGTCGCGCGCATGCCGGAGTCCGTGCAGGCCGCGCTGTCCGCACACGACCTGGCGGTCGATGACATCGATCTGCTGGTCGCGCACCAGGCCAACCTGCGCATCAACGAAGCGGTCGCACAGCAGCTGGGTATCGGCGCGGACCGCGTCTACAACAACATTCAGCGCTTCGGCAACACAACGGCGGCCACGATCCCGATCGCACTGGATGAGTGCGCGCAGAGCGGCCGTCTGAAGCGCGGGGACCTGCTCGTGTTGACCGGGTTCGGCAGCGGCTTCACGTGGGGCAGCGCCGTCATCCGCTGGTAGCGGGTTAACGGCGGTATACGCAGCCTGCGCGGCCGTCGGCTACGGCGTGAGCAGAAATCCCAGCAGACCGCTGAGCAGCACCGTCGTGGCAGCGTAGATGTGTGGATCCTCGCTTGCGCGCGGACCGCCGAGGCCGGGCTCGCGCACGCGGTGTTCATGCACCCACGCGGCTGCAGCGCGCACCGCGTCAGCCATCGTGGTCGAAGACAGGTCGACGTGCAGCAGCGGTCGCCCCAGCTCCAGCGCCGTGGTTTCTGCGAGGCGGGATCCGCCGGTGAGCGCGCCATGCGATACGATCAGGCAGCCATCCGAGTCGCGCACATTCAAACGCGTACGCTCGGCCGTATCGATGTCTGCTGTCTCGCGCAGGTTCGGGTAGCGCGCGGAAATGACGCCATCCTCGGCACGCCGCCCGCGCGGGACCCAGCCGCGAACAGACAGGTTCCATGCGAGTGCGACGTCGAGCGCCGCGCGGTCCGCTCCGGTCTGACCGCCCGATACGATCGTCGTGATGTCCCATCGTCTGCTCATCGCCGCCATCGCCATCGTCCTCGTCGCAGGGTGCCGGGGTGAGGCCGTGGCGATCACGGCCGCACCGTGATGCCGCCTCTCCCGAGTCGTCGGCCCTACGCTCCGCGGCTGCGCCCGCTATCCTGTCCGGCCCATGACCGGGAGCGCCGACGTATGCGCGCTTGACCACGATCCTCGATCAGATATTTCATGATGGCGGCTATGTCGCAACCCGGTCTTCCGCGAGCTCGCCTCGGGCTTGCACGGGTGCTCGATGGCGGCGCGCTTCGACGCGGCCGCGGTTGCGCCATCGTCCCGGTATGCGTATGACACGGTGCGGAAAGCACGGAGGATGGCGCCGTGCGTGACCCCCGGATGAGACGAGAGCATGCGATCGTGCACTGTGTGGTGGCTGCTGCTGCTGCTGCTGGTCCCGGCTGAGGCCGTGCGGGCACAGAACGCGGCCCCGGAGCCGGGACTGACGGCCGTGCTCGCGGCGCACCGCGCCCGCACCATCAGCAACCTCCGGTACGATCTGGGCTTCCGCGTACCCGCGGACGCAGATGCAGCGATCGATGGCACTCTCACGCTCCGCTTCTCGCTGAGCGACGCCGCGCAGCCGCTCGTGCTCGATTTCGACGCAGCCGAGCCGCACGTCGCCTCCGTCAGCAGCGGCGGAGTGCCGGTATCGTTCGAGCTGGTGAACGGCCATGTCGTGATCCCGACGGTGGCGCTGAAGCGCGGAGCCAACGAGCTGAGGATGCGGTTCACCGCCGGCGACGGATCGCTCAACCGCAATCCCGATTTCCTCTACACGCTGTTCGTGCCGGACCGCGCGTCGAACGCGTTCCCGTCGTTCGACCAGCCGGACCTGAAAGCCGTCTACAGCCTCACGCTCGACGTACCGGCCGACTGGCAGGCCGTGGCGAATGGTGCCGAACAGGACGTGGTGGAGGATGGCGGCCGCAGGCGCATCACGTTCGCACCGACCGCACCGATCAGCACCTACCTCTTCTCGTTCGCCGCGGGGAAGTTCGCGGTGGAAACGGCGGAGCGCGACGGGCGCACCATGCGCATGTTCCACCGCGAGACGGATGCGGCGAAGCTGGCGCGCAGCCGCGACACCATCTTCGACCTGCACGCGGCAGCGCTGCGCTGGCTCGAGGACTACACGGGCATTCCGTATCCCTTCGGCAAGTTCGACTTCGTACTCGTGCCGTCGTTTCAGTACGGCGGCATGGAGCACCCGGGCGCCATCCTGTACAATGCGGGCCGCATGCTGCTGGAGCCGGCGCCTACACAGAACGAGCAGCTCGGCCGCGCCAGCCTCATCGCTCATGAGACCGCGCACATGTGGTTCGGCGATCTCGTCACGATGCAGTGGTTCGACGACGTCTGGATGAAGGAGGTGTTCGCGAACTTCATGGCGGCGAAGATCGTGAACCCGGCGTTCCCCGACATCGACCATGACCTGCGCTTCGTGCTCGCGCATCACCCGACCGCGTACTCGGTCGATCGCACCGCGGGCACGCACGCGATACGGCAGCAGCTCGACAACCTGAACGAGGCCGGGTCGCTGTACGGCGCGATCATCTACCAGAAGGCGCCGGTCGTGATGCGCCAGCTCGAGGTCATCGTCGGTGAGGCGGCCTTCCGCGACGGGATGCGGGAGTACCTGCGCGACTACGCGTTCGGCAATGCGACATGGCGGGACCTGGTGGACATCCTCGACCGTCGCACCCCGCAGGACCTGTCGGCGTGGAGTCGCGTGTGGGTGGAGGAGTCAGGCCGTCCGCACGTTCGTGTCGAGGTCGACATCGAGGATGGACGCGTCAGCGAGTTGACGCTGCACCAGGAGGATCCCGCCGGCCGCGGCCGCGTGTGGCCGCAGCGCGTGGACGTGCAGCTCACCTGGCAGAATTCGGCGCTGACGCTGCCCGTAGTGAGCGACGCGCCTGCGGTGCAGGTGGCGGCCGCCGCGGGTCAGGCCATGCCCCGCTACGTGCTGCCTGACGCCCGCGGCCTCGGTTACGGCAGGTTCATGCTCGATGAGGCGACACGCAGCTTTCTGCTCGATTCACTCGCGGCGGTATCGCCCGCGGTGGCGCGGGGCACTGCGGTGCTGGCGCTCCAGGATGCGATGCTCAGCGGGGAGGTCGCGCCGGCGGCACTGCTCAACGCACTGATGACCGCGGTGGCGACGGAAGGCGAGCAGCTGCTTACGGCACGCTACCTGGGCATGATCGGCGGCGTATTCTGGCGGTTCCTGAAGCCCGATGCGCGCGCGCAGGTCGCGCCGGCGCTGGAGCGGCTGCTGTGGCGGGGACTGAGCGAAGCGGCGGATGCGTCCGCGAAGGCGAGCTGGTTCGCCGCGGTGCGTAATGTCGCACTCACGGAGGCGTCGGTCGCAAGACTGCACGCGGTGTGGGCGCGGACTGATTCCATCCCGGGACTGCCGCTAGCCGAGCGGGATTACACCGCGCTGGCCGAGGAGCTTGCCCTGCGCGGCGTGGCGCAATCGCGCGACGTATTGCAGGAGCAGCTGGGCAGGATCGAGAATGCAGACAGGCGTGCCCGCTTCGAGTTCATACTGCCCGCGCTGTCCGCGGATCCGGCCGTACGCGACAGCTTCTTCGCCTCGCTCGCGGACGTGCGCAACCGCTCACACGAGCCGTGGGTGACCGACGGGCTGGCGATGCTCAATCATCCGCTGCGCGCGGATCAGGCGCTGGAGTACATCCGGCCTGCATTGGAGCTGCTGCCGGAGATTCAGCGCACGGGTGACATCTTCTTCCCCCGTCGCTGGGTGGATGCGATGCTCTCGGGGCACGCAACGCCTGAGGCGGCCGCGGAGGTGCGCGCGTACCTCGACCAGACGCCCGACCTCGCGCCGCGACTGCGCGGCATCGTCCTCCAGGCGGCGGACGATCTGTTCCGCGCGGCTGCGCTGCGGTGATTGTGCCGCGGCCCCGACCGGATCCCACGTTCACGACTCTCACAACCAGGCGGGCGATGCGACGCTATCCAATCACGCTGCTGCTGGCACTCGTTGTTGCGACGCCAGCCGATGCACAGGTGCGCGAGAACGCGCCGCTGCTGCTCCAGCTCCCTGCGAGTACACGGGCGCTCGGACTCGGCGATTCCTATCATCTCGCGAGTGCCGACAATGACGCGCTGTTCTATCATCCCGGCCTGATCGACGCCGCCCGAGGCATCGGTGCGTCGCTGGCGATCTTCGAGCGCGCGTCGCTCGTCACTGCGTCCGGTGCGGCCGAGTTCTGGAGCGGCGCTGTGGCGTTTGGCGTGCAGAGCCTGAGCTACTCCGCACCCGGCCGGACGTCTGGTGCGTTCGCGCGCGGCGAAGCCGGACTGGGCGATGCAGGCGACGTGACTGCTGCCGAGCTCGTTCTCTCCGCGGGCTATGGCCGCTCGATCAAGGGGTTCCGCGTCGGTCTCGCGACGAAGTATGTCGAGACGCGCGTACCGGGTGAACGGGATGTCACCATCGCTGCGGACCTGGGCATAGCGCGCCAGCTCGGTTTCGTGACGGCGGGCCTCTCCGCGCGGAACCTGGGGCGCGCCCCCGCACTGGAAGGCGAGGATGTCGCGCTGCCGATGACACTGACGCTGGGCGCATCGACGCAGAGCACGCCCGTCGGGCCGCTCGATGTCTCGGCCGCGGCTGCGGTCTCACGCTGGGAAGATGGGACGATCGTACCGCACGCCGGTGTCGAGGTTGCGTACTGGCCGGTGAACGGGCGCACGTTCATCGGACGGATCGGAATCCGCTACATCGACGACAGCGACATCCGCCCGCTCACGCTCGGCGCGGGGTTCGTCGGCGATCGCATCGGGATCGACTACGGCGTGCAGCGATACGACGGTGCCCGAGCAGTGCATCGTGTGGGAGTGCGGCTGCGCTGAAACGTATTGTGAACCCCGAGCGCGCGTCGCCTGCTTCTCCCGCGCAGGAACCACCGCGCGCTGGCTGCGCCTCCCGCGTGAAGCTCAGCGCACGTCGGCCGCTTCTCCCGCGACGGTGAGATACGCCGGGTCGAGCGCGGCGAACCCGATGTCGTCGACAATGATGGTACCGGCGACTGCGCGGTCGAACAGGAACCGGATCGTGCGCAGTCGGCTCACATCCAGATCGGGACGTGCCGCGACGAAGTCGGCGAGCGGCAGCGAATACGTCTGGAGCACGATCTCGGACTGGCGCGCGAATCGGGAGCGCTCGAGATCACGTCGCATGAGGATCCAGCTCTCGAGCGGCCGTCGCACGACGCCATAACTGCTCACCGGCAGCGCGACGCTGACACCTGCCGCGTCCGTCAGCTCGATCGAGAAATCGACCGGGGGCAGCTCCTTGTCTTTGTCATGATCCTTCCGTTCCGGCCGCGGCCGGGGACGTGGCTTGTTCGTCGAGTCGGCGGCCGCCGCGGAGTCGCGCGGCTCGGCGCGCGGCGCGGGCATGGCCTCCGTCGGCATCATCAGGAACTGGAGAGCGGATTGCCGGTCGATGTTCCAGTCGGAGGGCAGCTGCTCCGGAAGAGTCAGGGTGTATGCTGCCGCCGGCCCCATCCTCGTCGTGTCCTCGCCTGCCAGCCGGTTGTTCCAGCCGAGCGTGACGGCGTTGTTGTACTGGGAGCTGCCCTCGGCAGGCGAGTTCGCGGTGCGTAACGACAGGCGGCTCTCCTGCCACGTCGCCAGGCTGTCGCCGCTGATGCGCACGCCGTTCGCGCTGCCGCTCGTCACGTCAATGTCCTCCTCGAACGCCGCGATCGGACGGAACGTGCTCTCCTCGAAGCGCGTGATGTACATCGTCTTCGGCAGCCAGCCGGCGGCCACGCGATGGTCCCGGAAGAGCGGCAGGTACTCCTTGCGGCCGCGCAGCGTCGCGTCCAGGAACGCACTGATGTAGACCTTGCCGAACTGCCGCTGATCCTCCGCCGGCATGAGCGTACGGAGGTCGAGGATACGCCCGCTGCGGGGGCCGTTGTCGTGCGCACCCCAGACCGTATTCCACTGTCCGTGGTTTGCGCGGTAGACGAACACGGCCGCCTTCAGGTGCGGCTCGTCATCCGTGAAGCGCACGCGCTGGTACTGCCGGATGCCCATGAAGCTGGAGACATCGCCGTCGTGCGAGCCGTGGAAGACCAGGTAGTTGACGTTCTCGACAGGCACCAACTGGTTGCTCGGCTGGTACTGTCCGTCGACGGGTGCGATCGCGATGATGGACCTGATGCCGAATCCGAAATCGAAGCGGACGTTCGCGTTGTCGGGATAGTGTGTCAGTGTGTTGAACGCGGCCGCGTGCCCGACGGCCTCGCCGCCGCGTGAGTGACCGATCAGCGCGACGTTGTCGAGATCGACACGGCCGCTGAAAGGATTGCCCTCCTCATCGTTCCATTTGCGCAGCTGTTCCAGGTGCTTGAGGAAGAACCAGCCGCGCGCGTCGTTCTCGCCGCGGATGCCGCCGTTGATGAAGTTCATGTCGAGTGATGCGACGATGTAGCCCCGGCTCGCGAGCAGCTCTCCGATCCAGCCATAACCTGGATCGGAGAAGTCCTTCATGTTGTGGTTGCCGTGTGCGATCAGCACGACGGGAAACGGACCCGCACCCTCCGGATACCAGACGCGCGCATTGAGCGGCATCTTCGATGGCGTGAAGCCCCAGTACTCGTTGCGGCTCTTCGCCGTCGTACCGAGGTCCACGAGCTTCGACGCATCCACCGGTTCCGTCTTCAGCGCGACGGAGTCGCGATATTCCGGTCGGTTCCTGTCGGTGCCGCTGCCGTAGTACAGGAAGCGGACGGGGAACGACCCCGGCTGCGATGGGTCGGGCACGTTCAGGCGGTGCGTCGTCAGCACCTTCTGTGAATCGTCGGTGGCCAGCTTCAGTGCGGGCGCACAGGCAGGCATGGCCAGGACCAGCGCGACCGAAACAAGACGCAGGGCACCGCCGACGCGGAACGGGATGGCGGAGCGAGGCCGGACATGAGCGGGCATGATAATCCTCTGTGCGTGTCTTCGGCGGCTGGCAACGCGCATGATGAACGGGTGCAGCGTCCGGCGACTAGCGCGCCGCTTCTGTCACCGGCTCGAGGCGTACGATGCGCGTGGGTTCGCCGCCGCGGTGATCGATCGCCAGATAGATGTAGCCGTCGACGCCCTGCCGCACATCGCGGATACGGCCCATGCCGCGTACGAGCGTCTCCTCGATGCGTGTGGTGGTGCCGTCCATCTCGAGCCGCGCGAGCTGCTCGCCGGCGAGGCCGCCGATGAAGAAGCTGCCGCGCCACGCGGGGAAGCGATCGCCGGTGTAGATCATGAGGCCGGACGTGGCGATGGAGGGGACCCAGACGTGGACGGGCGCCTCCATGCCCTCGCGGTGCGTGCCTTCGTGTATGACTGTGCCGCTGCGGTAGTTCACGCCATAGCCGATCACCGGCCAGCCGTAGTTGGCTCCGGCGGTGATGCGGTTGAGCTCATCGCCCCCCTGGGGTCCGTGCTCGTTGGCCCACAGGTCACCGGTCTCCGGGTGAAAGGCGAGGCCCTGTGCATTGCGGTGGCCGTAGCTCCAGATCTCCGGGCGCGCACCCGCTCGACCAACGAACGGGTTGTCATCCGGCACGCGGCCGTCGTCGTGCAGGCGGACGATGGTGCCATGGTGATTGGACAGGTCCTGCGCGGGGTGCGCCTCGAGGTCTCCCGTTGAAGGGGCCTGGCGGTCGCCGACGGTAATGAAGACGTAGCCCTGACCATCGAACGCGATGCGTGAGCCGTAATGGCCGCGACCACGTGAAGCCGCCTCGAAGATCTCCTCGACGTCGGTGAGCCGATCATCGAGGAATCGGCCGCGCACGACGGCCGTCGTCGCGCCCTGCTCGCCTGCAACCGGCTTCGAGAAGCTCAGATAGATGAGTCGGTTCGATGAGAAGTCCGGGTGTGGTACCACGTCGAGGAGGCCGCCCTGGCCCTCTGCGAGCACCGCGGGCACGCCCGGCACCGGATCCGGCAGCAGCTGTCCACCGCGGATGATGCGCAGGCGCCCCGGCCGCTCCGTGACGAGCATGTCACCATCAGGCAGTGCGGCAATGGACCACGGGTGGACGAGTCCTTCCGCTACCGTAACGACACGATAATCGTGATGAGCGGAGGGAAGCACGGGTGCCTGTGCGGAAGCGTGCGTCGCCGGGACGATGAGGAATCCGATGGCGCAGAGGCCGAGAGTGTTGCGAAGCATCTGTGTCTCCTGTCTGTCATGCCGGGTCAGGCGCAGCGGCGGTCCTTTGCACAGCGCGCGCGTTCGTGAGTATACCGGATGCGACGCCGGTGAGCGACCGCGGGTCTATCGCGCCGCCGGAACAGGCAGCTCGAGCAGGCTCATCGCATCGACCGTGTGGCCGCCGTAGCGGACGATCCAGTGGAGGTGCGGCCCCGTCACGCGTCCGGTTGCACCGACGCGTCCGATGACCTGGCCGGACTCGACCGTGTCGCCCTGGGCCACGTCCTTCTCACTGAGGTGAAGGTAGGCGGTAACGAGGCCCGCGCCATGATCGATGTAAACGACCCCGCCGCCGAGATGGAAGTCATCGACGAGCGCGACGATGCCGCGCGCCGGAGCGTGCACGGGTGCGCCGACAGCGCCGGCGAAGTCGGTTCCCGTGTGGCGACTCTGCACCTGGCCGTTGAAGACCCTGCCGTTTCCGAATCCGCTCGTGATACGGCTCTCGCGCGGCTGGACGAACGGGGGCTCCCACATGCGCGGCGTGTCATGGGACTGCGTCGACACGGCGCGCGCGCGCGCGGCTTCGTCGGCCATGCGCTGCTGAATCGCGGCGGACGGCGGGCGACCGAATTGAGGCGCAACACTCAGCTGCTCCATGCGGTAGGCGCCGGAGTCGATCGCCACGACCACGTTGTCGTCGTAGCGTGATCCATCTGTGTGCGTGACACGGACCCGGAGCTGGCGCGGTCCGAGGGAATCGAGCGGTGCGGCCGCGAGCGCCACCAGCGTGCCGTCCTCACGCATGTGGAAATGGAGCGGTTCTCCGGCGAACTGGCCCTGCGCGCTGCGAGCCGGCGGCTCGCCGCCCTCCACGATCACGGTGAACAGCGTGCCTTCGACGACGCGCTCGGGGAGCCAGCGAATGACTGGAGGCGCCTGAGGCGTCTGCGGCGTGTCGATGACGACTGCCGGCTCACCCTGCCAGCGCCCGGGGAGATCGAACTGCCAGGCGCCGATGATGAGCGCGGTCGCGCCGAGTATGGCGGCCAGGCTCTGCCATGTATGTTTGCGCATCGGTCTCCTGCCGTGAGGACTCATTCCCGAACCCGAAGGTGCGCCAGGTCGGTTTGTGCGGGCAAGTGCGGGGCCCCGCCGCGGCGGAAAGAAAGTTCGTGACTCCCGGATTGCAGGTGATTAACTTCGAGCCCGGACCGGTTTCCGCCGGTCCATCTCCCGTACAGAGATCCCGAGTCCCACGCCGGAACGGCGTGCTTATGCATCCCTGGAGGTCGCATGAAGACCTGGCAGCGCCGGCTCGCCATGACGTTCGGTGGAATCGCAGCTCTCTTCCTGCTCGTGCTCGGCGGCGTGTACGGGATGTCCGCGTCCGCGGTGGGCGGCGGGCACACGACGGACCCCCATCCGTTCAACGGCGCCATCGGCAACGCCGCAGAGGGAGAGCGACTGGGCACCCTTTACGGTTGTACCGATTGCCACGGCCCCGACCTCGGCGGGACCGTGCTCATGGACGGCATGCCCTTCGCCCGCGTGCCGGCACCGAACCTCACCGCAGGCGCGCCGGAAGGCGCATTGAGCGACGCGGACTTCGAGCAGGCGGTCCGCCACGGCATCGGACGCGACGGCCGCAAGCTCTTCATCATGCCCTCGGCGGAATACACGTACCTGAGCGATCAGGACGTCGCCGACGTGCTGGCGTGGGTCCGCACGCTGCCAGCGGTCGAGCGGGAGCTGCCGTCACGCAGCTTCGGACCGGTCGGCCGGGCCATGGCGGCGCTCGGCAAGGTGCCGTTCCAGCCCGACCTCATCGCCGCGGATCCACAGGCACGGCACCTCGACCGCCCGGGGGCGTCCGATCCGCTCGCGCTCGGTTACTACCTGACGCGGCTGTGCACCGGCTGTCACGGGCTCGATCTGGGCGGTGCACCGGCGCTCGCGCCGGACGCGCCGCCCGGACCGGACCTGACGCCATCGGGCAATCTCGCGCGCTGGTCGCGGGACGACTTCCAGGAGGTGTTCGCAACCGGCCGCACTCCTGATGGCCGGGTGCTGAGCGATGCGATGCCATGGAAGGTGATCGGGCAGGCGGAGCCGGCGGAGATGGACGCCATCTGGGCATATCTGCGATCGCTGCCGGCACGCGCTGCGCCGGCGCAGTAGGCGGAACTGCCGCCGGGTGGGGTAGAGGGAGAGTCGGGTTGTGGGCGCCGGCGGGAGTGACCCGGGCGCGGCGCGAGGGCGGTCGGGGCACGTTTCCCGTCGCCGCGCGACGTCGGGATTGCCCCGGGCGCGGCATGAGGGCGGTTGGGGCGCGCTTCACGTCGCCGCGCGACGCCCGGACTCTGAACGCCGGCCGCCCCGCTGCCGGCACCATGCCCGGCAGAGGGCCGCCGGCGGACGCCGGCTGCCAGCCTAGGACGGCGGATCGAAGAGGTCGGTGTACTTGCGCGTGTGCGCCGGTGTGCGCGCCTGCGCATGCTGGTCGCACACCTGCTCGTAGAACTCGAGTGTCTGCCGCGCGATGCTCTGCCAGCTGAAGCGCTGCTCCACACGCGCGCGCGCCTTGCGCGCCATGGACGCGCGCAGGTCTGCATCATCGAGCAGGGCATTGACCGCCGTCGCGAGGTCGCGCGCGAACTGCTCCGGGTGTCGCGGCTCGACCTCCGTCGCACTGATCGCTTCCGGCGCCACGAGCAGTCCCGTCTCGCCGTGCTCCACGACCTCCGGTATCCCCCCCACCGCCGATGCGACGACCGGCGTACCGCACGCCATCGCTTCCAGGTTGATGATCCCGAACGGCTCGTAGACGGACGGGCAGACGAAGATCTCCGCATGCGTGTAGAGGTGGATGATCTTGTCCTTCGACAGCATCTCATCGATCCAGATGATGGAGTGCGAGCTCAGTGTGCGCGCGCGCTCCACGGCATCGATCATCTCGCGCGAGATCTCCGGTGTGTCGGGTGCGCCCGCGCACAGGACGATCTGCACACCCGGCTGGATGTGGCGGATGGCATTGACGAGGTGAATGATGCCCTTCTGCCGCGTGATGCGGCCGACGAACAGGACGAACGGTATGTCGGGATCGATTCCGCACTCGCGCAGTGTCGCCAGGTTGGGTGTGGGACGGTACTCGTCGAGATCGATGCCGTTGTGGATCACCCGGACGCGGTCGAGCGCGACGCCGTACAGTGCGTGCACGTCACGGAGCATGGACTGAGACACCGCGACGACGCCATCGGCATTCTCGTAGGCCGTTCGCTCGATCCATGAGGACACGTGGTAGGCCGTGCCGAGCTGTTCGACCTTCCAGGGCCGATGCGGCTCGAGCGAGTGGGTCGTCAGAATGAGCGGCACACCGTGCAGATGCTTCGCGAGGCAGCCGGCGAGGTGCGTGTACCAGGTGTGACAGTGGACGATGTCGATATCCGCCAGCCGGCCGCTCATCACGAGGTCCTGCAGCAGGGTCGCGAACAGCTTTGCATGGCGCGGGTCCTGTGCCGGCAGTTCGACCGGCGGCTGAACACCTTCAACGCTCAGGCTCGGGCTGGTCTCACGCTGGGCGCCGAAGCTCAGGACCTGCACGTGATGGCGGCCGCCGTCGAGCGCGGCCAGCTCGCGCGTCAGGTAGTCCACATGCACACCTGCGCCGCCGTAGACGTGCGGCGGGTACTCGTTGGTCAGGATCGCGATTCGAATGGTGTCCCCGCTCTCGATCGGTTGACGGCAATGTGGTGGTCAGATCTGCAATCGCCAAGCCCGAGCTTCAACAACCTCTCAGTGTAACCGCAGCGCCTCCCTGCGCAGGCTGTTCACCGTGAGCGCCGCGCGAGCTTCAACAGAGCGTTCACCAGGCGACGCCGGCCGGCATCGTACGGGGGCCGCAGGAGCGATGTACCGGCGCGCCGGCTCTGCACCATGACGCCACGCTTCTTCGAAAACGTCTGGAACCCGTCGAAGCCGTGGTAGCTGCCCATGCCGCTCGGCCCGACGCCGCCGAACGGCAGGTTGTGCTGACCCAGATGGTAGATGCAGTCGTTGATCGTGACGCCGCCCGAAAGCGTCGCTGCGAGCATGGCATCGACGCGCTTCTCGTCATGGTCGAAGTAATAGAGGGCCAGCGGCCGCGGGCGCGCGTTCACGTATGCGATCGCGTCGGCGATCGTGCTGTAGGTGACCACGGGCAGGATCGGCCCGAAGATCTCCTGCTGCATTACCGTCATTTCGTCTGTCGTATCGAATACGAGAGTCGGGGGAAACACGCGGTCCCGCGCGGCGATGGGATCGCCGCCCGCGCCGATCGAGGCGGCCTCAGCGCCGAGCGTGACCACGCGGGCGCCTTTCGAGGCGGCCTCAGTGTCGAGCGTGACCACGCGCGCGCCTTTCGACGCCGCGTCATCGGCCAGGGCCTGCAATCGCTCGTAACGAGTGGGGCTGACGATGCGCGTGTAGTCCGGGTTCTGCGCGAGGCGCGGATACAGCTCGGCGACTACGCGCTGCGCTGCGGTCTCGAAGTCGGCCTTGCGGCGCGCCGGCAGCAGCACGTAATCCGGCGCGACACACGTCTGTCCGGCGTTGAGCAGCTTGCCCTTGATGATGCGCCGGACCGCACGCTCGAACGGATAGCTCTCGTGAACGATCGCGGGAGACTTGCCTCCGAGCTCCAGCGTCACGGGCGTCAGGTGCGCGGCCGCGGCACTCATCACGAGCGTGCCCACGCGTGTGGAGCCTGTGAAGAACAGATGATCGAACGGCAGCTGCGAAAACCCGCTGCCCACTTCGGGGCCGCCCGTGACGCAGGCGACGTACTCCGTCGCGAATGCGTCGGCGACGATCCGGGCGATCACGTCCGCGGACCGCGGCGTGATCTCCGACGGTTTCAGCATCACGTGGTTGCCGGCGCCAATCGCGTCGACCACGGGACCGAGCGTGAGGAGCAGCTGATAGTTCCAGGCGCCGATCACTCCGACGACGCCCAGCGGCTGATACTGGTAGAATGCCCTGCTCGGCCACAGCACCCAGCTCGTCCGGACCCGGCGCCGTCGCATCCAGCCTTTCAGGTGCCGTCGCGCATGCCGGATCTGGTCGTATAACGGAAACAGCTCCAGCATCTTCGTCTCCTCCGGCGCCCGTCCGCCGAAGTCGGCCGATACCGCCCGCACGAGCTCATCCTGGCGGGCACGCACGGCGTCGCGCAGTGCGGCCAGAGCATCCATCCGCTGTCCGTAACCGGGAGCCCCGCGAGCGAACGCAGCACGCTGCGCGTCGTGGAGGTCATGCAGCCGCGAACGTACGACCCGCGTTCCGGGTTCTCCGTCGCTCACTTCTGCCTGCCCGTGAACGAGCTCATCGTGTCATACACACCCAGCCACTCGCCCGCAATGCGATCGAACCAGCGGGCGGGCAGTGCGCCGCGCATCAACGGTACGACGTTCAGCAGGCCGGGAAGCCGGATCAGGATGCGGTCCTTTCTGATGGCCGTCACGATGTCGCGCGCGGCGCGTTCGGGCTTGAGCAGCGGGAGAACCCGCGAGCGCACGCCGGCGAACATTCCCGTGTCGATGTAATACGGCATGACGGTCGTGACCCGCACACCGCTTTTCGACCGTTCCAGCTCGATGCGCAGCGACTCCGACCACCCGGTCACGGCCCACTTGCTCGCGCAGTAGACGGACATGCCGGGATTCGCCACCATGCCTGCGGCCGACGCGATGTTCACGATGTGGCCGCGCCTCCGCTTCAGCATGACGGGCAGGATGGCACGCGTGAGATGCATCGGGGCGAGAGCATTGATCGCCATCGTCCTGTCAATGTCATCGTGATCGTGCGCGATGAAATCCCGGCCGACAATGATGCCGGCGTTATTGATCAGCAGATCGACGTGGACGTCCCGGACCTGCATCGTGTGGAGGGCATGCTGCACCTGCGTACTGTCGGTGACATCGACGCAGTATCCGTCCACGTGGCAGCCCCGCGCAGTAAGCTCTGTCGTCACGCGCTCCAGTGCGGAAGCATCGATGTCCCAGATGACGATACGGGCCGCGCCCTCCGTCAGCAGCCGCTCGCCCATCAGGTAGCCGATGCCGGACGCGCCGCCCGTGATCAGCGCCGTGCTGCCGACGATCCTGCTCATCACGCCTCCACGGGTAACCACATGAGCATTGTCCGCTCAGCCCGGTCGCACGGCAGACAGCACCTTGAACCGGCGGCCGTCGAACGCCGCATGGTACGAGCCGAAGCATGCGCGCAGCCATAGCTCGTACGGCAGGGTACGGTTGGCGACCAGCATGAGTCGGCCGCCGGGCTTCAGCACGCGCGCCGCATCGCGGACGAACTGCGCGGCGACGAGCAGGTCGGTTGCCTTGCCGGTGTGGAACGGCGGATTGGTGAGCACCAGGTCGACGCTGCGATCGGGAATGACAGCGGCGATGTCCGATGCAATGACCTCACAACGACCCGCGAGGCCGTTCTCCGCGATGGTGCGGCGACTCGACTCGATGGCATCCATGCTGACGTCCGTCAGGGTGACCCGGGCAGCGGGTGCGAGCCGCGCTGCGACCGCGCCGACGATGCCGAAGCCGCAGCCGAGATCCAGGATGGCGCCGGCATCCTGCACGTTCAGGACGTCGAGCAATGCCCGCGTGCCGTCGTCGAGTCGGTCCCATGAGAATACGCCGGGGCGCGAACGGACGTCGATCTCGACCCCGCATGCCTCCACGCGGAGCTCATGGAAAGTCCCAGGGTCGAGCCAGGGCACGTCGAAATCGCCAGTCCGCTCCGGCGCCGCGTCCGGCCGTATCGCCATTCCCACCCGGTTACCGCCACGGTAGCCGAGTACGGCGGCGTCGCCGAAGAGCTGCTCCAGCTGACGCAGCGCAGTCCTGACCCCCTCATCATTGGCGCCGGCCAGGTAGCACCGGCCGCCTGGCCGCAGCGCGTGATACGCGTCCCACATCAACCGCAGCGTCGGGATCCGTCCCTTCGCCAGGCGTACGACGGCGACATCCACGCGTTCCGCGCCGAGCGCGTCCGCGGCGCGCCCGAACGTTACCGATGCGCTGGCACCGCTGGCCTCTACGGTGCGACGCGCGGCCGCGACTGAGAGGAGGTTGACGTCGCACATCGAAACCGCGCCCGACGTGCGCAGCGCCGACGCCACTCCTACGGCGCCGGGGCCGCAGTGCAGGTCACACACGGATTCGCCGGCCCCGATCTCGACATGGTCCAGAAGCAGGCCGGTCGCAGGATCCGCCTCGCCGAAGCCGGGAACACCGGGCTTGGACGAGACGGTGATCGCGTGCGCTCCGGAACCGACTTCGCCGGTGCGCCAGCGATGATAGTCGTCGTCGTCGCAGCGAAACCGATCAGTCGACTGCTCCGTCGCCGTGCGTGGCGCAGACTTCCGGGAACGCGTCACGTCGCCGACCGTTTTGAAGTCGCCGATCGTTCTGCAGTCGCTGACCGTTCCGACGTCGCGGATCGTTCCGCCGCCGCCGACCGTTCTGCCGTCGCAGACCGTTCTGCAGTCGCCGATCGTTCCTGCGCGGAACGCGTGCGCAGCGCAGCGATCTCCGTGCGGATCGCATCGACCTCCCCGGGTCCGAGCATGCGCCACTCACCTGCGGGCAGATCACCCAGGTCCTGCGGCCCCAGGCGGCTGCGGTGCAGTGCCACGACGCGGTTGCCGACGGCGGCGAACATGCGGCGCACCTGATGATAGCGCCCCTCGTGAAGCGTCACGCGCGCGTTCCGCTCACTGACCACGTCCATTTCCGCCGGCCGCAGCGGCGTCTCCTCGCCTTTCAGCAGCAGTGTGCCGCTCGCGAAGATCGCGGCCTCATCGCCGCGCAGCGGATCCGCCAGCGAGACATCGTAGACGCGGGGCAGATGGGAGCGCGGTGACGTGATGAGATGGTTGAGCGATCCATCATCCGTCATGAGCAGCAGTCCCGACGTGTCCGCATCCAGGCGTCCGACGGGTGCAATGACGGGGGAACGGTGCAGGAACCTGTGTGGCAGCAGGTCGTAGACGACGGCGTTCACGTCCTTCGTCGAGCACACGCATCCGACCGGCTTGTGCAGCATCAGCAGTGCGCCGGCCGGAGGATCGAGCGGCTCGCCATCCACCCTCACGTCGTCGTGATCGATCGGATCGTCATGCCGGAGCACGTCGCCGGCAGCGTTCGTCACACGTCCGCGGGCGATCATTGCCATGACCTCACGGCGGCTGCCGTACCCCAGATTCGATATGTACTTCGCGAGAGCGCCGGCCTTCATGGCCGCAATCTCACACCCCTCCCGGTCGCTCACAAGGCGGAATGTCAGCCGCTCCCCCACGGCCGTGACGGTGATTACCTGACTTCATCCGTGCTTCCGGCGCCTACGTTTGGACAGCATTTCGAGCCGTCCACCCGCGCCACACCCGCCCGACAGGAGCCTCTCCATGCGCCGTCATGCACGAGTTCTGATCCTTGCCGCCGCCCTGGCGGCCGTACCCGGCCTTGCGACGCCGCTGCATGGCCAGCAGCGTGGCAACAACGCCGAGCTGATCGCGCGGCGCTGGCAGGTGGAGCGTGCGCTGGACTCCATTGCCGTGATCGAACGCAGGTTCATGATGCCGATGCGCGATGGTGTCCGGCTCATGACGGACATCTACCGCCCGAAGAACGCCACGGCCGGAGTACCGACGATCTTCGTGAAGACGCCCTACAACTTCAATTACTGGGACGTACGTACGGGTGCCCCGCGTGACATGAGTGCGGCGCTCGATGCGGTGCGTCGCGGCTACGCATATGTGGAACAGAACGAGCGCGGTCACTTCATGTCGGAGGGGAACTGGGACATCCTCGGGCCGCCGACTACGGACGGCTACGATGCGTTCACGTGGATCGCGGCGCAGCCCTGGTCAAACGGCAAGGCCGGCACGATGGGATGCTCATCGACCGCGGAGTGGCAGATGGCGGTCGCGTCGATGGGTCACCCGGCGTTCGCGGCGCTCCAGGCCGCGGGCTACGGCGCCGGTGTCGGCCGCGTGGGCGGGTTCTACGAACAGGGCAACTGGTATCGCGGCGGCGCGGTGCAGATGCTGTTCATCGCCTGGATCTACGGCCAGCAGAATCAGCTCCGTCCGCTGTTCGATCCGGGCCTGTCGCAGCAGGATCTGATCGCGGCGTCGCGGCTCTACGATCTGGCGCCGCAGATGCCGGCCGTGGACTGGTCGCAGGCGCTGCGACATCTCCCGGTGCAGGACATCATCGAGGCGGTCGACGGGCCGCGCGGCGTGTTTGCGGATTCCATGCCCGTCGCGACGGGCGGCCGCATGATCCAGCGCACGCCGAACGATCCCGCATGGTACCGCGGCGGGCTGTGGCATGACGACATGCCGATCGGCGTGCCCGGCATGTGGCTCATGTCGTGGTACGACGTATCCGTCGGTCCGAACCTCGCCCTCTACAACCACGTGCGCAGCACGGCCGCACCGGAGATCGCCGACCGGCAGTACGCGGTTATTGCGCCGACATTGCACTGCGCGTATCGACGCGCCAGTGAGGAGACGGTCGTGGGTGAGCGCAACATGGGCGATGCCCGGCTCGACTGGGACGCGCTCACGTGGGGCTGGTTCGATGCATTGCTCAAGGGTACGGACAACGGCATGCTCGACACGCTGCCGAAGGTGCAGTACTTCACGATGGGCGCGAACCGCTGGCAGAGCTCGGACTCGTGGCCGCCTGCGGGAGCACGGCCGCTCACGTACTGGCTCGCGAGCGGCGGAAATGCCGGTACGTCGAACGCAGACGGACGCCTCCAGGACGCGCCGCCCGCCACGGATGTCCCCGACCGGTTCACGTACGATCCGCTGAATCCGGTGCCGTCGTACGGCGGCAACGTATGCTGTACGGGCAACGCCGTGCAGGGCGGCGCGTTCGACCAGAGGCAGCTCGAGGAGTCCCGCAGCGACATCCTCGTCTACACGACGGAGCCGCTCGCGGAGGGCGTCGAGATCAGCGGCCCGGTCGAAGTGACGCTGTACGTCTCATCCGATGCGCGCGACACCGATTTCACGGTGAAGCTGATCGACGTGGATGCGGAAGGGCGTGCGTACAATCTGGACGAGACCATTCAGCGCATGCGGTATCGCGAAGGTTACGACCGCGAAGTGTGGATGGAGCCGGGCGAGGTGTACGAGGTGGTGCTGGGCCCGCTGACCACGAGCAACTGGTTTGCACCAGGACACCGTATCCGCGTCGAGGTCTCGAGCAGCAATTTCCCGCGGTTCGATCGCAACCTGAACACGGGCGGCCGGAACTACGACGAATCGGAGGGCGTCGTCGCGAACAACGTGGTGCATCACTCGCGGCAATACCCGTCGCACGTGCGGCTGACGATGGTGCCGGCGCGGCGGTGACCGGCTCCAGCGGCCGGAGGCTGCAATACCTCCGGCCGCTGCGCGTCGGCCCGGCGACTCCTGCGGGCCGGCCGCGGCGCATCACCTCATGTGCGTCAACCGGCCCATCCTGCGATGATGTCGACCACGGAGAAGCCGAACTGTGTGAGCAGTGCCGTCGCCTCGTCGAGCGTCGCGCCGTATACGCCGGATGCGACGCTGATCATGTCGCCGAGCGTGGCGCCGAGGGCGGAGAGGATGCC
This sequence comes from Longimicrobiales bacterium, assembly GCA_035461765.1. GTDB lineage: Bacteria > Gemmatimonadota > Gemmatimonadetes > Longimicrobiales > RSA9 > SH-MAG3. Next base: position 22,599 of record DATHUY010000160.1, on the reverse strand, counting down.
GAGCGTCGCGTCAACGGCGAGGCCGTAGACCTCGGAGAGCCAGGCGCCGACCTGAACGAGTGACGCCCCGGCCTCCAGGAAGACGGCCTCCGCAGCGTCGGCCGCAGCGAAGCCGGCGGCTTTCAGCGCGACGAATATCGTACGGGCCGTCCGGCCGGCCGTGTCGAAGAGGAATCGCGTGATCTCGCGCGCGCTGTATCCGCCGTAGCGGAGCACGACCACGGCGCGGTCCGTCACGCCGCCGGCCCTCGTCCAGACCCACGCGGCGACGTGGTCGAACGCGTAACCTGCGTCCGCCAGGAGTTTCGCCGCGTTCTCGAACGCGAGGGTGCCGCCGGAAGAGAGGCGACCGTAGATCCATTCACCCACGTCGGCGGCGAGGTAGCCCGCGTCCTTCAGTGCCGCGACGGCGGCCTCATCGGTCATGCCCCAGGCGTCGATCATGGCATCCGCGAAGTCCTCCACCTGCTGACCGGCGGCATACATCGCGGCGACGAACTCATCGACCGGCACGCCCCATCGCTGCGCGATATCTGCCACCCGGTCTGCCGTCATTCCCATCGTGTTGATCATGAAATCGACCAGATCCTCCGTGGCGAATCCGGAGAGGCCGAGCGCATCGATGATGTTCTCCTGCGTCCAGGCGCGGAGCGGATCCATCAGTGCGTCGCGGAAGTTGTTCAGCGTATAGCCCGCACCCTTCATCACGGCGAGGGCGAGGTTGAGGGCGAAGTCCGCCGGATTGCCGAGGACGTTCACACCGAGGTCGTAAACAGCGTTGAAGACAGCCTCCGCCTGGAACCCGAGGGTCCCGAGCGTGACCGCCGTTTCATCGAGCGTCTGGTTGTACGCGTCCATGAGCGCGGTGCCGATCTCGAGCGCGGTCGCACCGGCGTCGGCGAGTGCCTGGCCGAGCTCGGCTGACGTGGCATCGAAGGCGGCGACGGCGCCTGCGGCGATGTCCTCGATTGCGGCACCGGCGTCGACGAGGGCGTCGACGACGTCGGACAGGGGAACACCCCAGGACTCTGCCTTCGCCATCACGACGTCGACGGTCAGGCCCATGACATCGAGCATGAACGGGACGAGGTCGCTCATGGCGTAGCCGGAGAGGCCGAGTGCGTCGGTGATGTTCTCCTCCGACCACGCGTGCAGCCCGCCGAGCAGTCCGTCCCTGAAGTCGTCCAGCGCGTAGCCGAGGCCATGCATGGTGGCCACGGCGACCCGCAGCGCGAAGTCCACGGGATTGCCCAGAACATCGACACCCACCCGGTACGTCGCAGCAAAGACAGTTTCGGCGTCGAAGCCACTGCGGGAGAGCAATGCCGCCGATTCCTCGACCGTATGGCCGAGTCCGGTCACGAGCGCTGCGCCGATGTCGAACGCGTCGGCACCGAGCCCGCGCAGGACCGCCACCGTTTCGTCGGCCGTGTAGGCGAATACATCGCGCAGGATGACAGCCACATCAGCGGCCGGGTAGCCGAACGAGACGAGAATGGACGCCGTCGCGGCCGCATCGAGGCCGCCATCCGTGACGAGCAGATCCGCGATATCGGCGGCCGACGCGCCTGCGGCAACCCGCAGCCATGCAGAGATGGCGACGTTCCGGCGGACGGAGAACTTCACGGGAACGCCGCGCCGGTCGAGGAACGCGAGGGTCTCGCCGGTCGCGGCATTGCGCAGGTCGCTGCCGTTGCTCACCAGCTGCACATCGACATGACCGAGCGCCAGGCCTGCGACGCGGACGCGCAGGCGGTATGTGGCCGGACTCGGAAGTCCGAGGTCCGACGGCATCCAGTTGACGATGAACAGCTCCTCCAGCTCGCTGACCCGGATCGTCTCCGAGCCGGGTCCGGTCGTGGACGTGTACGTGGCGATGGGAGGGCCGTCACACGCGGAGATCTCGCAGACCTCGAGAACCAGCGCCGTGAGCACGGAGGGGTCGAACTCGCCGGATGTCGGCCCGGCAGCGAACGGTGCGAGGAACGTGAACGCACCATCCATGAGGCTGTCCAGCGAGCCGTTCCCGGGGGCGGCCGCACTGCCCCCGGTAATGGCGGCAGAAGGCGCCACCATCATCTGAGGGGGGCCGACATCGTGCATTGGGGCGGTGGGATCGCCGTCGCAGGCGGCCAGCAGGCTGAGGGCGGCGAGCCAGGCTCGGGTCGTGGGGGACATGGGTCGTCTCCTTCGGTTCGTATTGGGTGCCGCAGCGTGGGATGGCGCCGGGTACTCTCTCTATCGGGAAATCCGGCCGGTGAGTGCCATGCCCGGGCGTGGTGCGGAGACGACGAAGGTTGACCGCAGGCTCTCCGCGCAGGTAAAGTGGGGCCAGCGCCTGACGGTAAGGCGACCACCCCGGGCTGTAACTCCACGAGATGCCTGCTGACCAGCTGACGCTGCACCTTCTCTCCGCCGCGCGCGCCGGGGATCGCGATGCGTTCGACCAGGTCTATTCCCGGGTCTATGCGGAGCTGCACCAGATCGCGCGGCAGCGGCTCCGGCGGAACCGGCCGGGCGAAACGCTGAACACGACGGCGCTGGTCCATGAGGCGTACCTCAGGCTGGCCGATCACGAGGGGGCGGGCGCCAGCGACCGTGGGCATTTCCTTGCGCTGGCGTCGCGCGCCATGCGCTTCATCCTGGTCGATCATGCGCGCGCGCGCAGCGTGCAGAAGCGAGGTGGTGGCCAGGAGGACGTGTCGCTCGACCGCGTTCAGATAGCGGTGGACACGCCCGTGGCGGACCTGCTGGCGCTCAATGATGCCATGGAGCGCCTGCGCCGGCTGAGCGAGCGCCAGTGTCAGCTGGTGGAGTATCGGTTCTTCGGCGGGCTCAGTTACGAAGAGATCGCGGATGTGATGGGCGTATCGGTGCGCACCGTGAAGCGCGACTGGACGCGCGCACGGACATGGCTCTACACCTACATGCAGGCGACCCCATGATCCCCGATTCGCCGGAGCGGTGGGAAGCGATCGATGCACTCTTCGCCGAGGCCCTGGACCGGCCGGAGGGGGAGCGGTCGGAGTTCATCGCGGAGGCGTGCGCCGGTGATCCGGAGCTGCTCGAGGCCGTCCGGTCGCTGCTGGCGAACGAGGCAGCGGCGGCACGCATGATCGGCGAATCCGTCACGGACGCGGCCGCGGATCTGCTCGCGTCGCTGTCGGATGAAGCGGACGCGGAGGACGCGGCGGCCGAGGCTGGAATGATAGGCGACCGCATAGGGCCATACCGGGTGGTGGCGGAGCTCGGGCGCGGCGGCATGGGTGTGGTGTATCTCGCGGAACGCGCGGATGGCGAGTATGACAAGCGCGTGGCGCTCAAGCTGGTCAAGCGCGGGATGGACACCGACGAGATCCTGCAGCGGTTCCACATGGAGCGGCGGATCCTCGCATCGCTCGAGCATCCGAATATCGCTGCGCTCTACGATGGCGGTGCCACGGACGATGGGCGGCCCTATCTGGTGATGGAGCCCGTCGAGGGTGAACGGATCACGAGTTACTGCGACGCTCGCCGTCTGACCGTTGCGGCGCGACTGGATCTCTTCCGGTCCGTCTGCGCGGCCGTACAGTACGCGCATCAGAAACTGGTCGTCCACCGCGACATCAAGCCATCGAACATCCTGGTTACGGCGGGCGGCACACCGAAGCTGCTCGACTTCGGCATCGCCAGGCTGCTGGACGACGAGCCCGGCGGGCCGCGGCGAACGCGTACGCGCATGCGCATGCTGACGCCGGATTACGCGTCGCCCGAGCAGATGCGCGGCGAGCCGGTGACGACGGCGAGCGATGTCCACGCGCTTGGCGCCGTCCTGTACGAGATGCTTACCGGCGGCCGGCCCTACCCGAACCGCAGTTCGGTCTCGACGGAAGAGCCCGGCACGGAGCAGCCGATCCGCCGGCCGAGTGGCGCGGTGGCCGCGGACACGGATGCGGAGAGCGTCGCCGCGGCGCGCGGCACGCATCCGATGCAGCTCAGGCGGACGCTGAAGGGCGACCTGGACACGATCATCCTCAAGGCGCTGGAACCGGATCCAGGCCTCCGATATCAATCGGCTCGGGAGCTCATCGAGGACCTGGATCGCTTCCGTGAGGGGCTGCCGGTAACTGCGCGAACTGCGGGGCCCACCTACCGTGCCGGCAAGTTCGTGCGCCGGCACCGGCTCGGACTGGCCGCGGCGGCGGTCGTCGTTCTCTCGCTCGTGTCCGGCCTTGGTGCCGCCCTTTGGCAGGCGCAACGTGCGGATGCGGAGCGTGCGCGGGCGGAGCGCGAGCGTGCGGTCGCGGAGGAACAGCGCGACGCGGCCGAGGAGGTGGCTGCATTCCTCGAGGGCATGTTTGCCGCCGCCAACCCGTTCTCGATTCAGCCCGGACGACTCGACACAATGCGGATCGGCACCCTGCTCGACCGTGGTGCGAGCCGCATCGGTACCGAGTTCACCGATCGGCCGCTGATCCGCGCACGGATGCAGGGCGTTCTCGGACGGGCGTATCGCAGTCTGGGGATGTACGATCAGGCGGAGCCGCTGCTCACTCAGTCGCTCGAAACGTACCGCACCGTGTCCGGGACGGGACCGGACGCGGCCAATGCGATGAACGCTCTCGGCAACCTCTACCTCGACCTGGAGCGCGCGGCCGAAGCAGAGAACCTGCATCGTGAAGCGCTGAGCATGAGGCGCCAGCTGCTGGGATCGGACCACATCGATGTGGCGCAGAGTCTGAACAACCTCGCAGCCGCATTGCAGAACGCAGGCAGGCTGGACGACGCGGAGCCCCTGTATGACGAGCTGCTGGCGCTTCATCGCCGCCTCGATCCGCCGGACTCCGCTGCGTTCGCCGATGTCCTCAACACGCGAATGGCGCTCGCGTACCGTAAGGACGACTTCGATACCGCGCTCCCGCTCGCACGCGAGATCCTCGACATCAACCGCGCGCTCTTCGGCACCGAACACCCGCGCGTCACCCAGAGCATGAACAACCTCGGTCAGCTGCTGTCACGCACGGGGGATCTGGAAGGGGCGGAAGCGCTCATGCGCGAGTCGCTGGAGATGAACCGGACCATGCTCGGCGGCACGCATCCGAACATCGCGGCCGGCGCCGCCAACCTGGCCGGTGTGCTGTTCCGGCTCGACCGCGCCGAGGAAGCGGAGCCACTGTACCTGGAAGCGATCGCGATGAACCGGCAGGTTCTCGGCGACCGGCACCCGGGCCTCGCCGTGTCGCTCACCAGTTACGCCGACCTTCTGATCGCGCGCGGTGAGCTCGAAGAGGCGGAGCGGCTGCAGCGCGAAGCGCTCGCTATCAATCGCGCGGCCTTCGGCGCCACGCATATCACCGTCGGGATCGTCACTGCGCGACTTGCCGAGAACCTCTGCCTGCAGGGCCGCACGGCTGCGGGACAGGGACTCTTCCGCGACGCGCTCGCCAGTCTGCGGGCCAGTGTGCCGGAGACACATTCCGCCGTACGAAGTGCGCAGGAGGCCATGGGCCGCTGTGCGCTGGAGTCGCTTCCATGAGAAGAGTCCGCTCGCTGTCCCTGCTCCTCGCGGTCGCTGCCGTCGCATGCGGCGATCAGACGGTCGCGCCGGCGACGCGCGTCAATGAACAGATCGCTCTGGTGCGGCAGGACGGCGACCAGCAGATCGGTACGGTGGCCATGGCACTGCCGATCCGCATGGTCGTGCAGGCACAGGATGCCTCCGGTCGCAACAAGGCTGGCGTGCCGGTGACGTTCCAGGTCGCCACCGGCGACGGCTGGGTCGAGAACACGGAGGAAATGCTGACCGACGAGAACGGCCTGGTCAGCACAGTCTGGTACCTGGGCCCTCGTCCCGGTGCGAACATCCTCCAGGCACGATCCGGTACCGCCACCACGGGCTTCAGAGCGTCGGCAACGGGCCTCGAGCCCGGCGTGACCTACGTCGGCACGGACGGTCTGGTCGAGATGACGGTCGGCGATCTTCCCGTGATCGTCACGGCACCGCACGGCGGGACACTGACGCCGGCAGCGGTGCCTGTGCGCACTGACGGCGGCGCGCCGGATGCGTACACCGCAGATGTCGCATCGGCCATCGTGGACGCGTTCGCATCACAGACGAGCCGGCCGACCGTGCTGGTGTCGCACCTGATCCGCGACATGATGGACGTGGACCGGGCGCTGCCGGGTCCGCCCGTACATCCGGTCGCGCGGCGGACGTGGCGGGAATACCACGCGCTGCTCGCCGCCGCGCGTGTGCGCCTGGAAGACGGTAACGTGCGCGGATTGATCGTCGACGTGCACGGCCATGACACCGGTGACGACGCGGTCCAGCTGGGCTACCTGCTCACGCCCGGGGACCTGACCGAATCGGACTTCACGCTGAACGGCTCGGCCTACATGCTGAAAAGCTCCATCCGCGACGCGGCGCGCGGGGAGGTCTCGTTTGCCAGGGTCGTGCGCGGCGAGCGGAGCCTCGGCGGCGTGCTGGACGAGGCGGGGTACGCAAGCGTTCCGAGTCCGGCGCGCGCCGCACCCGACGGCGCCGACTACCTGGCGGGGACGTTCACGACTGCCCGCTACGGATCGCGGGACGGCAGCCTCGTGAGCGCCGTGTCGCTCCAGCTACCGCTGCCCGTGCGTGCGCCGGGGCCGCAGCGTTCAGCATTCGCGATGGCGTTCGCGACCGCGCTCGACGCCTTCTTCGACGACAACATCGGCGCATCGCTCTCCAGCCGCTGAGCGGCAGCGCCGCGGGCTACTGCCCGCGTTCCGGGCGGCCGCCCGGGTGCCACGCCGGCCGCGGCCCGTCCGCCAGGAGACGGACGGCGCGCGCGGCAGCCTGGATGACATCCGTCATGTGCTGAAAGTCGACACCACTGACATCGTCGGTCGGCTGGTGATAGTCGCGATGCATGCCGTAGCTCGACAGAGTGTGCGCGGGAATGCCGAGGTAGGCGAACGCAATGTTGTCGCTGCGGAAGAAGAAGCGCTGGTCCGGTCGCGGGTCCGGAACGATCGGCACGCCGTTCTCCGCGAGCATATCGCCCATTGTCGACCGCTCATAGCCCGTCAGCCACGCCCTGCCCGGGCCCCCCGCCAGCGAGTCCGGCCGCCCGATCATTTCGATCTGGAACTGCGCCACTGTGCGGTCCAGCGGCACGATCGGGTTCGCCAGGTAATAGTGCGTACCGAGCAGGCCGACTTCCTCACCGGTGAACGCGACGAACAGCACTGACCGCCGGGGTCCTGCGCCGACGCTCAGCACACGCGCGATCTCGATCATTGCAATTACGCCGGACGCGTCATCATCGGCTCCATTGAATATCGAGTCGCCGCTCGCGTGCTGGCGGATGCCCACATGGTCGAAGTGCGCACCGACGACGATCACCTCGTCACGGAGGGCCGGATCGGAGCCGCGCAGCATGCCGGCGACGTTCACATCGTTCACGCGGCGGTCAGCCGGAAACGTGTCACCTGCCGCGCTGCTGATGAGCGTGAAACCCCGCCCACCCTCGCGGCGCGCGAGCGGTACCCGCTGAAACCAGTCAGCACTGTCACCCGCCGGCTCCAGGCCGACCGCCCGGAACTCGGCCGCAATGAACCGCGCCGCCCGCGCTGCGCCGGGCGATGCGGTCATCCGGCCCTCCATGCTGTCGTGCGCGAGCGCCGTGAGGCCGCGCCGCACGTCGTCGATATTCACCGCGGGGATTCCGCGGATGACCCCTTCGGCCTGCGGCAGGCCGGCCTGTGGCTGGGGCGTGTCGGTGCGCGGCTCCACAGTGCCGCACCCGACGAGTGCCGTGGTCCACAGCACCGCCGCCGCAGGGATGTACTGACGAATCCGTCTAGACACGAGTGCGCCCGCGCATGATGAGGTGAAGCAGGAACAGCAGGACCACTGCACCGACGAACGCCGTGAAGATGGTTCCGGCGAGGCCGGCGAAGGGGGTGGTCACCCCGAGCTGCTGAAAGATCCAGCCGCCGACAAAGGCGCCGACGATGCCGACAATGATATCTCCGATCAGGCCCACCCCGCCAACGACGAGTGCAGCGAGCACGCCCGCGATCAGGCCGACAATCAGCCAGGTCAGGATATCCATTGGATGCCTCCGTTGAGTGTGCGGCCCGACGGCGCAACGGCTGTGCCGTCCGCCAGACGCCCGCGGCCGTCGCCGCGACCTGCCTCGGAAAGCGCCCGGTTCTTGCGTTGGAAAATCAGGCTGTTCGATGCACCTGCCGCCGCTGAGCCCGCCTCGGCCCTCGGCACGAGACATTAATCAAATGCAGGAGTACCATGGCTTTGCAGGATAGACCGGCCGGCGAGGGCGAGTCGCCGGACCACCCGGACACCGAACAGGGCGCCGATGAGGGCCGCGCCGCCGGATCGCCGCCTGGCGATGGTCCCCGCGCCACTGGCTCGCGCCGCGCCGGGACGAAGGCTCGCCCCAGCGCGAAGGCCGGCCCCGCGACGAAGCGCCGGCGCCCGGCCGGCAGTGCGACCGTGGTGACGAGCTACGACCTCGAGGATCTGCTCGATCAGCTCCGGCGGATCCAGGCGGGTGATTTCGCGGCCCGGCTGCCTGAAGCGGGCGATCCGCTGATGGCCGGGATCGCGCGTGCCGTGAATGGCATCGCGCACCAGAACGCCCGGCTGACGGAAGAGATCAGCCGCGTGAGCACGACGGTGGGCCGGCAGGGCCACATGAACGACCGGGCCTCGCTCCAGGACACCTCGGGAGACTGGGGCCGGACCGTGGAAGCCGTGAACATGCTGATCACCGACCTCATGCAGCCCACGACGGAGGTCGCGCGGGTGCTCAGCTCCGTGGCGCGCGGCGACCTGTCGCAGAAGATGGTGCTCGAGATCGACGGCAAGACGGTGCAGGGCGAGTTCCTCCGCATCGGCACGACGGTGAACACGCTGGTCGATCAGCTGTCCGCGTTCGCGTCCGAGGTGACGCGCGTCGCGGGCGAGGTGGGCACGGACGGCAAGCTGGGCGGGCAGGCCCGTGTGGAAGGCGTAGCGGGCGTGTGGCGCGAGCTCACGGACAACGTCAACGCGATGGCGAGCAACCTCACGAGTCAGGTGCGCGCCATTGCGGAAGTGACGACGGCGGTCGCGAACGGCGACCTGAGCCGGAAGATCACGGTGGATGTGAAGGGCGAGGTGCTGGAGCTGAAGGACACCATCAACTCGATGGTGGACCAGCTGTCCGCATTCGCGTCGGAAGTGACGCGCGTCGCGCGCGAAGTCGGCACCGAGGGACAGCTGGGCGGTCGTCAGGCCGAAGTCGCGGGCGTTGCCGGCGTGTGGAAGGACCTGACCGACAACGTGAACGCGATGGCGGGCAACCTCACGGTCCAGCTGCGTGATGTGTCGGCCGTCGCGACGGCGATCGCGGATGGCGACCTCACGCGCAAGATCACGGTCGATGTGCGCGGCGAGATCCTGCAGATCAAGGAAGTCATCAACAGCATGGTGGATCGCCTGCGCGTGTTTGCGGGCGAGGTGACGCGCGTGGCGCGCGAGGTCGGTACCGAGGGCGTGCTCGGCGGTCAGGCGGAGGTGCCGAACGTCGCGGGTACGTGGAAGGACCTGACGGACAACGTCAACTTCATGGCGGGCAACCTGACCGCGCAGGTTCGTGACATTGCGCTCGTCACCACTGCCGTCGCCAATGGCGATCTCAGCCAGAAGATCACGGTCAATGTCCGGGGCGAGATCCTCGAGCTCAAGAACACCATCAACACGATGGTCGATCAGCTCGGCGCGTTCGCGTCGGAGGTGACGCGCGTCGCGCGCGAGGTCGGTACGGAAGGCCAGCTGGGCGGCCAGGCCGAGGTGCCGAATGTCGCGGGTACGTGGAAGGCGCTGACGGACAGCGTGAACGCAATGGCGGGCAACCTCACCGTGCAGGTGCGCAACATTGCCGATGTCACGACGGCGGTCGCACGCGGCGACCTGACGCAGAAGATCACGGTGGACGTGAGCGGCGAGGTGGCGGAGCTGAAGGACACCATCAACACGATGGTCGATCAGCTCTCGGCATTCGCGTCCGAGGTGACGCGCGTTGCACGCGAAGTGGGCACGGAAGGCAACCTGGGCGGGCAGGCGAGCGTGCCGGGCGTCGCAGGCACGTGGAAGGACCTGACCGACAGCGTCAACTCGATGGCCGGCAACCTGACCGCGCAGGTGCGCAACATCGCAGACGTGACGACGGCCGTGGCGCGCGGCGACCTGTCACGCAAGATCACGGTGGACGTGAGCGGCGAGATCCTGGAGCTGAAGGACACCATCAATACGATGGTCGATCAGCTCGGCGCGTTCGCGTCGGAAGTGACGCGCGTGGCGCGCGAGGTGGGCACGGAAGGCGTCCTCGGCGGGCAGGCGAGCGTGCCGGGCGTCGCCGGCACATGGAAGGACCTGACGGACAACGTCAACTTCATGGCCGGCAACCTGACCGGCCAGGTGCGCAACATCGCGCTCGTCACCACGGCGGTCGCGGCCGGTGACCTGACCCAGAAGATCACGGTCGACGTGAAGGGCGAGGTTCTGGAGCTGAAGGACACCATCAACACGATGGTCGACCGGCTCAGTGTCTTCGCCGATGAGGTGACGCGCGTGGCGCGCGAGGTCGGCACGGAGGGTCAGCTGGGCGGCCAGGCCGAAGTGCCGAACGTCGCCGGCACCTGGAAGGACCTGACGGAAAACGTGAACGCGATGGCCAACTCGCTGACCGCGCAGGTGCGCGCCATCAAGGACGTCGCGACCGCCGTCACGGAGGGCGACCTCACCCGCATCATCACGGTGGATGCGCGTGGCGAGCTGGACGAGCTGAAGCGCAACGTCAACCGCATGATAGGCAACCTGCGCGAGACGACCGCCAAGAACGAGGAGCAGGACTGGCTCAAGACCAACCTCGCCAAGTTCTCGCGCATGATGCAGGGGCAGAAGGACCTGGGGGCCGTCTCCCGGCTCATCATGTCCGAGCTCACACCGCTGGTATCGGCACAGCACGGCGCGTTCTTCCTGATGGACCAGGAGAACGGGGATGAGCCGGTGCTGAAGATGATCTCGTCGTATGCGTACAAGCGGCGGAAGCACCTGGCAAACCGGTTCGCGCCAGGCGAGGGGCTGGTCGGGCAGTCGGCGATCGAGAAGAAGGCGATCATGCTGACGAACGTCCCCGAAGATTACGTGCAGATCAACTCGGGGCTGGGCGAAGCGCCGCCGCGCAACATCGTGGTGCTGCCGATCCTGTTCGAGGGCGAAGTGAAGGGTGCGATCGAGCTGGCGTCATTCAACCAGTTCAGTCAGATCCACCAGATCTTCCTGGACCAGCTGACAGAGACCGTTGGTGTGGTGATCAACATGATCACGGCGAACATGCGCACGGAGGAGCTGCTGCAGCAGTCGCAGAAGCTGACGCAGGAGCTGCAGAGTCAGTCGCAGGAGCTGCAGGCGCAGCAGGAAGAGCTGCGCGTGACGAACGCGGAGCTCGAGTCGCAGGCGCGCACCCTCAAGGCCAGCGAGGAGACGCTGAAGGAACAGCAGGAGGAGCTGCAGCAGGTCAACGAGGAGCTGGAGGAGAAGGCTTCACTGCTGGCGGAGCAGAACAAGAAGGTCGAGCAGAAGAACGAGGAAGTCGAAGCCGCGCGGCTGGCACTGGAGGAAAAGGCGGAGCAGCTGGCGGTGTCGTCACGCTACAAGAGCGAGTTCCTGGCGAACATGAGCCATGAGCTGCGCACACCGCTGAACTCGCTGCTGATCCTGGCCAAGCTGCTGACGGAGAACCAGGAGCAGAATCTCACGCCGAAGCAGGTGGAATACGCGCAGACGATCCTGGGCGCGGGCACGGACCTGCTGGCGCTGATCAACGATGTGCTGGACCTGTCGAAGATCGAGGCCGGGCGCATGGACATCAACGTGTCCGATGTCCGCTTCGACGAGATCCGCGAGTTCGTGCGGCGCAGCTTTCAGCCGCTCGCGGAGGAGAAGGGTCTGCAGCTGGTCGTGGACGTGGATCCCGCCCTGCCGGCGTCAATGGAGACGGACGGCCAGCGGCTGCAGCAGATCCTGAAGAACCTGGTCGCGAACGCAGTGAAGTTCACGGACACTGGCGAGGTCCGGCTCACACTGCGGCCGGCGGATAAGACGCGGCGCTTCACGGTCGAGTCGCTGAACGAGGCCGAGGCGGTCGTGGCGCTGGCTGTGAGCGATACCGGAATAGGTATACCGAAGGACAAGCAGCGACTGATCTTCGAGGCGTTCCAGCAGGCGGATGGCACCACGTCGCGGAAATACGGCGGCACGGGCCTCGGGCTGTCGATCTCGCGCGAGATCGCACGACTGCTCGGCGGCGAGATCCGCGTGGAGAGCACGGAGGGAGCAGGCAGCACGTTCACACTGCTGCTGCCGCTGACACTCGACCAGCCGGAAGTGGCGCCCGAGTATGGCGCATCGGAGCCGGCGCCGCGCCCGAAGCCGGCGCAGCCACGCGCGCACGTGCCGCAGGTTCATGATGACCGCGGCAGCATCGGCATGGATGACCGCGTGGTGCTGATGATCGAGAACGACGTCACGTTCGCCGGTATCCTGCTGGACATGGCGCGTGAGAAGGGCTTCAAGGGTCTCGTCGCGCTCGATGGCGAAACGGGCCTGGAGCTGGCCCGTGATTACATGCCGGATGCCATCACGCTCGACATCGATCTGCCCGTGATCGACGGGTGGACGGTGCTCGACCGGCTCAAGCACGAGTCCGCCACGCGGCACATACCCGTTCACATCGTGAGCGGCATGGAGAAGCGGCAGCGCGGGCTGCAGCAGGGCGCGATCTCCTATCTCGAGAAGCCGGTCAGCAAGGAAGCGCTCGACCAGGCGTTCGATCAGATCTCGACGTTCATTGCGACGGACGTGCGCAAGCTTCTGGTCGTGGAGGACGACGACACACAGCGTCAGAGCATGATCGAGCTGATCGGTGCCGATGACGTCGAGATCACCGCTGTCGGCTCCGCCGAGGAGGCGCTCGAGCAGATCGCTGCCACACGCTTCGACTGCATGGTGCTAGATCTCGGGCTCGCGGGCATGAGCGGGTTTACGCTGCTGGAGCAGATCAAGGACACGCCCGGCGCGGAGGACCTGCCGATCATCGTGTACACGGGCAAGGACCTGTCGCCCGCGGAGGAGACGCAGCTGAAGCGCTATGCCGAAACGATCATCGTCAAGGACGTGAAGTCACCCGAGCGGCTGCTCGACGAGACGGCGCTCTTCCTGCACCGCGTTGAAGGGCGGCTGCCGGAAGGGAAGCGCCGCATGCTGGAACGGCTCCACAGCAGCGAGCCGGCGTTCTCGGGGAAGCACGTGATGATCGTCGATGACGACGTGCGCAACATTTTCTCGCTGACGAGCCTCCTGGAGTCCTACGGCATGAACGTGGTGTTCGCAGAGAACGGACGCGATGCGCTCGCGCAGCTGGAATCGCATCCGGGCATCGATCTGGTGCTGATGGACGTGATGATGCCGGAGATGGACGGCTACGAGACGACGCGCGCCATTCGCGAGATCCCCCGCTTCAGGGAACTGCCGGTGATCGCGGTCACGGCCAAGGCCATGAAGGGTGATCGCGAGAAGACACTGGCCGCCGGCGCGTCGGACTACATCACCAAGCCTGTGGATACGGAGCAGCTGCTGTCGCTGATGCGCGTGTGGCTCTACCGGTAGTTGGGTCATGAGTATTGAGACGGGGCAGAAACCGGAGCGCGCGGGCGCCGCGCAGCAGGCCGCGGGCGGGAAGGCCGCGCGGCCGGCGGCTGGTAGCGGGACGCAGGCTCCGGGCGACGCGGCGCAGGCGGCTGGGGCCGCGGCGCAGGTGCAGCTGCCGGACACGCCGTCGCTCTACCCGGCGGACCTGGAGCGGCTCGAGATCGAGCTGCTGCTGGAGGCGCTGCACCGCCATTACGGGTACGACTTCAGGTCCTATGCGTACGCGTCGCTGAAGCGGCGGCTGTGGAAGTACGCGGAGGCGGAGGGCGTGACGACGATCAGCGGACTCCAGGACAGGGTGCTGCACGACCCGGCCGCAGTCGAGCGGCTGCTGATGAGTCTCTCCGTGAACGTCACGGCGATGTTCCGCGATCCCGGCTTCTACCGCGCGTTCCGCGAGAAGGTGGTCCCGCTGCTGCGGACGTATCCGTTCGTGCGCATCTGGCATGCGGGCTGTGCGACGGGGGAGGAAGTCTATTCCATGGCCATCCTGCTCCAGGAGGAAGGACTCTACGATCGCACGCGCATCTATGCGACGGACATCAACGACGTGCTGCTGCAGAAGGCGCGCGAGGGCATTTTCCCGCTCGACAAGATGCAGGAATACACGCGCAACTACCTGCGCGCCGGCGGGACGCACTCGTTCTCCGGGTATTACACGGCAGCCTATGACGGCGCGCTGTTCTCGCCGACGCTGCGCCGGAACGTGGTGTTCGCGCAGCACAACCTCGTCACGGACCGGTCGTTCAGCGAATTCAACGTGATCCTATGCCGTAATGTCATGATCTATTTCGATCGCGAGCTGCAGAGCCGCGTGCATCAGCTGTTCTACGAGAGTCTGCCCGTTTACGGGATACTCGCGCTGGGCAGCAAGGAGTCGCTGCGCTTCTCACCGGTGGAGGATCACTACGAGGAGCTCAGCGAGCGTGAGAAGATCTACCGTAAGGTGTCGTAGTCGATGGCGCACGGAATGGTAGTGATCGGCACATCGGCGGGCGGGCTGGACGCCGTCTGCAGACTGTTGCGTCTGCTCCCGCCCGATCTGCGACTGTCGATCCTGGTGGTTCAGCACCGCAGCCCGGACTCCGACGCGCTGTGCGACGTGCTTCAGGACTGCAGCGCGCTGCCGGTGCACGACGTCATCGACAAGGAGCCGATCACGCCGGGCAACGTCTACCTGGCCCCGCCGGATTATCACGTGCTGGTCGAGGAAGATCATTTCTCCCTCTCGGTGGACGAGCCGGTGGCGTACAGCAGGCCGTCGATCGACGTATCGCTGGAGAGCGCGGCTGATTCATGGGGGCAGCGTCTGGTCGGTGTGGTGCTCACGGGTGCGAACCGCGACGGCGCCCGCGGCCTGCGCCATGTGCGCGACGCGGGCGGCCTGGCGCTGGTGCAGACGATTGCGACAGCGGAGGTCGACATCATGCCTGCGGCCGCCGCGGCAGCGGTGCCGGAAGCGGAGCTGCTTACTCTCGAGGAGCTGGCGGCGCGACTGATCCAGGTGACTGAGGCTGAGCCTCCGGTCCGGAGGCCGGCATGAACGCGGCACGCGCATCGATCCTGATGGTCGACGACCGACCCGAGAACCTGGTGGCGCTGGAGGCGATCCTCGAGCCGCTGGGTCACAGGCTGGTGCGGGCCCACTCCGGCGAGGAGGCGCTCCGCCACGTCCTGCGCGAGGACTTCGCCGTCGTGCTGATGGACGTGCAGATGCCGGGCATGAACGGGTTCGAGACCGTGCAGATCATCAAGTCGCGCGAGCGCTCGAAGCATCTGCCGATCATCTTCCTCACGGCCATCAGCAAGGACGAGCAGTACGTCTTCGAGGGCTACAGCGCGGGCGCAGTGGACTACATGTCGAAGCCGTTCAACCCGGCGATCCTGCGCTCGAAGGTGGCCGTATTCGTGGACCTGTTTCTCAAGAACGAGCAGATCCGCGAACAGAGCGATCAGCTGCGTGAGAGCGAGCGTCGCACGCTCGAGCTGCAGCACCAGGCGCGCATGCAGGAGTCGGAAGCACGCTTCGCGGAGATCGTCGACTCCGCGATGGAAGCCATCATCACCTTCGGCGATGACCGGCGCATCACAGTATTCAACGGGGCGGCCGAGCAGATCTTCGGCTGCCCGCGGGACGAGGCGATCGGCCGCCAGGTCGATTCCTTCTTCGTTCCGCCGCTCGACAGCCGTGCAGTCGAGCGGCTGCTGAAGCATGGCGAGGGCGGCGGTATCCGCCGTCAGGAAATGACCGGCTGCCATTCCAGCGGTGCCGAGTTTCCCGTCGAGATGTCGGTGTCGTGTCTCGAGCTCGATACGGAGAACGTCTACACGGTCATCGTGCGTGACATCACGTCCCGCAAACAGGCGGAAGAGGCGCTGCGCAAGCAGGCCGAGTCGCTGGCTGCTACGAGCGAGGAGCTGCGCTCGCTCAACGAGGAGCTGAGCCGGCGCCAGGGAGCACTCGAGGAGGCGATGTCGGCGCGCAGCCGGTTCTACGCATCCATGAGCCACGAGCTGCGCACACCGATCAATGCCATCCTCGGCTACACGTCGCTCATGCTCGAGGACGTGTATGGTACGATGACGGACCAGCAGGTGTTCGGCCTCGAGCGCGCGAAGAAGGCGGCGCAGCACCTGCTCGAGCTGGTGAATGACGTGCTCGACCTCTCGAAGATCGAGGCGGGCAAGATGGAGCTGCTCGTCGAGCCCGTCGCATTCCCCGATGTGGTGAACGAGCTGTTCATCACGGTGGGACCGCTCGCCGAGAAGAGCGGCACGCCGCTGAACGTCAACGCCGACGGGGAGCCGTTCACGGTGGAGACTGATCCGCGCCGCATACGCCAGATCCTGCTGAACCTGCTGTCGAACGCACTGAAGTTCGGCGATGGCAAGCCGGTGACGGTGTACTGCCGGCAGCGCGCCGACGGCGGTGTCGAGGTCGATGTGGAGGATCGGGGCGAGGGGATCCCGGCCGACGAAACGCATGCGATCTTCGACGAGTTCGTCCAGCTGCACGGCACGCAGGGGACGGGTCTCGGACTGCCGATCTCGCGGCGGCTCGCGCAGCTGCTCGGCGGCTCGCTGGAGATTGTGCGCACGCAGGTGGGTGAGGGCAGCACGTTCCGGCTGTCACTGCCACCGCTGCAGCACGCGACTCTGGAGAACGCCACCGCCGCGGTGGCGTTGCGGGAGTTCCAGCACACCGCCTGACCGCTCGATTCTCCCAACCAGCCATGTGGTCGCCCCGCATCCGGGTGCATCGTTGCGGCACTCGAAACAGGAGCGTCGCATGGCCGCACACGATATCGCCTACCGGTGGGAGGATCTGCCGGAGTACCGCTGCACACAGCAGCTGGGTCGCTGCGTAGGACGCATACTGGTAACTCTGCCGCGGAGATATCGACCCGAGCTGGGCCGTGTGCTCATCCGCGGCTCGGTTCATATCGCGCAGGGCATTGCGGGTGCCAACGCGGAAATGCCACCGGACGACGATCTGTCACGGGAGGATCGGGAGAAATTCCGCATGGGATGTCTCGCTTCGATCGAGATCTGCCGCGACGTGCTGCGCCTGCTGCTCTCGCAGAAGGCCGGGAGCGTACCCGATATCCTGGTGGCGCTGGAGCTGCTCGAACGGATCGATGCGGGCGTGCGGCAGCGGGCGCTGCCGCACGCGTGATGCTCAGGCCGTGGACCCGGCGCGCTCCCTCGATGTCGAGCGCCAGCCACCATCATCGTCCTCGCCCGTGCGGCCGGCAACGAAGCGCGACGTGACCTCCACCAGACGCTCCGCCTGGTGCCGGATAGCCGCCTCGATCTCATCGCTGAGCGGCTCGCCGTCCGCGGTCACACTCGCGCCGTAGGGGTTGCCTCCTGCGGCATTGATCACCGGGTCCGTATAGCCGGGGGGCACCAGGATGGAGCCCCAGTGCATGGCGGTGATGTAGAGCGTCTGCAGCGTCGTCTCCTGGCCGCCGTGCGGATTCGTCGCGCTCGTCATCGCAGTGAACGTCTTGTCCGCGAGCTTTCCCTTCTGCCACAGCGGACCGAGCGTATCGATGAACGCGCGCATCTGGCTGGCCGCACCGCCATAGCGCGTGGGTGCGCTGAAGAAGTAGGCGTCCGCCCATTCCATGTCCTCCGGCGAGACTTCCTGGATGTCCGACATGCTCTCGAGCTGCGCGGCCCACTTCTTCTGGCCCTGTACCACTTCCTGCGGCGCGGTCTCGGCGATGCGGCGCAGACGTACCTCCGCGCCCGCCTCGCGTGCAGCATCCGCGGCGACCTCGGCCATCTGCTGGTTCGTGCCGTAGGTGGTGTAGAAGATCACTGCGACCTTGACTCTGTCCATCGTATGACTCCATTCCGGCTGTGCGGCGCTGATTGAACGAACTCATTGCAGTGGTGCAGGTTGCAGGCCAGCCGCTGCGCCGCAATGCCGGAGCTCACAGCGTCCTGGCGGGGCACATCGTCGGCGTGTCACGGTTTGTCAGAGCGCGACGCAATGTCGGCGTGTCACGGTTTGTCAGGGCGCGACGCGCTGCCGGCGCGTCACGGTGTCCAGCGCGGCGTACTGTCGGCGCGTCACGGTGTCAAAGCGCGACGCACGGCCGGCGCGACCACGGTGCCGAACAGCTCGATGGAACGCATGATCTTCTCGTGCGGCATCGTGCCGACGCTCATCTGCATGAGGAAGCGGTCATGGCCGAACAGCTCGTGCTCGAACAGAATCTTGTCGATGACCTGTTGCGGACTGCCCACGAGCAGCGCACCGCGCGGCGAACGTTCCGCCTCGAACTGCTGACGCGTCGGCGGCGGCCACCCGCGCTCGCGTCCGATTCTCCCCATTGTGAGGGCATAGGGCGGAAACGCGTCGTCGGCGGCCTGCCGTGAGTCGTCGGCGATGTAGCCGTGCGAGTTGATGCTGATGGAGAGTGTCGCCGGATCGTGACCTGCGTCGCGCGCGGTGCTGCGGTACAGTTCGACGAAGGGCACGAACCGCTCCGGCTGGCCGCCGATGATGGCGAGCGCCATGGGCAGCCCCAGTCCCGCCGCGCGCACCACGGACTGCGGCGTGCCGCCGACCGCGACCCATACCGGTAGCGGTTCCTGGATCGGCCGCGGATAGACTGCCAGGTCCGTGAGCGCGGCCCGGTGCCGGCCGGACCACGTCACGCGCTCGTCGGCGCGCAGGGCGAGCAGCAGGTCGAGCTTCTCCGAGAAGAGCTCGCCGTAGTCCTCCAGATCGTAGCCGAACAGTGGGAACGACTCGATGAACGAGCCGCGACCGGCCATGATCTCGGCGCGCCCGTCCGACAGGAGGTCGAGCGTCGCGAAATCCTGGAAAACCCGCACCGGATCGTCCGAGCTGAGGACTGTCACCGCGCTCGTCAGCCGGATGCGTTTCGTCAATGCGGCCGCCGCGGCCAGCACCACCGCGGGAGCCGAGACGACGTAGTCCGGGCGATGGTGCTCCCCAATGCCGAATACGTCCAGGCCCACCTGCTCCGCCAGCACGACCTCTTCCAGCAGGTCCCGCATCCGCTGGCCGGCGCTCACCAGCTCGCCCGTGTCCGGATCAGGCGTGCGCTCCACGAATGAATAGATGCCGATCTCCACAGCCACCTCGTTCTGTCCCCTGTCCCGACTCCGGCGTACGGCACGCTTGATGCCGCACTGCCCGCGACTCGACGACGAAAGGATAGTGCTATGGGCAAGGCTCGACAGCTGCTCGGCTGGGCCCTGTGGACGGGCGCCAGCCTTGCGGCCGGCATGGTGGGCAATCTCCTCAGCAACGTGGCGGAATCGCAGTTCTATCAACAGCTCGCCAGGCCCGACTGGGCGCCGCCACCATCGGTGTTCGGTCCCGTCTGGATCACGCTCTACATCATGATGGGCACCGCCGCGTGGCTCGTGTGGCGCGCGCGCGGCTTCGACGGAGCGCGCGGCGCACTGGTCCTCTTTCTCGTTCACCTCGTGTTCAACGCGGCTTGGACGGGCATCTTCTTCGGTCTCGAAGCGCCCGGCCTCGCACTGGCGGAAATTCTGGTGTTGTGGGCGATGATCGTCGCGCTGGTCGTGATGTTCTGGCGCGTGCGCGTGCTCGCCGGCCTGCTGCTCGTGCCATACCTGCTGTGGGTCACGTTCGCCACCGCGCTGACATATGCGCTGTGGCGCATGAATCCGGGGCTGTGAGTCGGACGCGGAACCCATTCTGCAGAATGGCTCAGGCCCGCACCGCCGTGACGCACACAGTCATGCTGAGGCGCGCTCCCGGCGCCACGGCCATGTTCCGGTGAGCCGTTCTGCAGAATGGGTTCCGCGTCCGGCGGCGATGCCCGACTCCAGTTGCGCGTCCAGCGTGCAGGTGGACCCGCACACGGGGCACAAGCGCGTTTGCGAAGGCGGTGCGGGTCTGTGACTTGCAGCACTCGAGCCCCTGCATCAACCGGCAAGAGGAGGCTGACATGGGTACGCACACGTCACGACCCTTCAGAAATCTGCTCGCCGTACTCATTCTTCCCGTCATTGCCACCGCGTGTTCGCGCGCGGCTGAGGAGGCGATGGTCGACGCGCAGCCGGCGCCCGGCGAGATCCGGCTGGACCAGCGCGGCGCGCTCACGGTTGTGGACATCGAGGTGGACCGGCTGGCGAATGCGACGGAGGTCGCGTTCTCGGAGCTGGGCATCGCGTTCGAAGAGCGCGAGGCGAAGGATGATGGGGTGGAGATGGAGGGAAACGATGGCGACCGGAAGGTATCCGTGCAGATCGAGCGCGAGGACGACGCGGTGTTGACGGAGATCCGCGTTTCGGTGACTCGCGACGGCATCACGTTCGACCAGGCGCGCTCGGGTGAGATCCTGCGCACGCTGCTGGCCCGCGCACGCTGAGGAGGTATGACATGAACGGATTCTCACGCACCGCGCGCGCGGTGCTCGTAGTGCTGCTGCTCCCGCTGGCAGTGGCGTGTTCGCGGACGACGGCCGCAGTGGCGAGTGCCGGCGCGGCAGCCGCGGCGGCGATCGCGTACAGTGATCGCGGCGCGACGTCGAACGTGGACGTGAGCGTAGTGCGACTGGCGAACGCGACTGAGCGGGCATTCCGAGACATGGGCATCGCGCTGACGGAGCGGAAGACGGAGGACGACGGGATCGAGCTGAAGGGGGCGGAGGGTGACTGGAAGATCGTCGTGGACATCGAGCGCGATGCCGACGATCCGCTGACGAGTGTGGAAGTCACCGTCAGCAAGGACCAGGTGAACTACGAGAAGAGCAGGGCCGAAGAGATCCTGCGCGCGATTCTGAACCGCGCGTAATGGTGTTCCGCGAACCGGCGGCGCGCGCCGCAGCCAGGAGGCAGGGACGTGCGTAACCTCTGCATGAATATCGTTCCTGCCGTCCTGCTGCTCGCGGGTGTCGCCGCGTGCGGTCCACGCAATGGCGAGCAGAGCGCGGGCGGGAGTGCTGCGGCACCGCAGGACACTGGCGCCGCAGCACCCGCCATTGCGCAGGACTGCGAGCCGCTCGAGACGCGCGAGCCGAACGCGCCCGACCAGGAACCGGCGTTCGAGGCTCAGACGCGCGCGTGTGAAGCCGTATCGAACGTCGCATTCGACGTCGACGTCGTGGCGAGCGGGCTGGACCATCCGTGGGCGGTTGAGCCGCTACCCGGTGGCGACCTGCTCGTCACGGAACGGCCCGGCCGCATGCGCATCGTGAGTGCGACAGGCACGGTCGGCGAGCCGATCACCGGACTGCCACAGGTGGACGCGCGCGGTCAGGGCGGCCTGCTCGACGTGGCACTGAGCCCTGCGTTCGCATCCGATCGACGCATCTACTGGAGCTATGCGGAGCCCCGGCAGGGCGGCAATGGAACCGCAGTCGCTACCGGAGTGCTGTCGGGGGATCGCCGTGCGATACAGGATGTGACAGTCATCTTCCGCGCCCTGCCGACATACGACGGCAGGGCCCATTTCGGCTCACGCCTCGCCTTCGGTCCGGATGGAAAGCTGTACATCTCGACAGGAGACCGCTCCGACACGCCGATGCGCCATCACGCGCAGGAGCTGGACAACCATCTGGGCAAGATCCTGCGCATCAACCCCGACGGCTCCGTGCCCGCCGACAATCCGTTCGTCGACGAGCCGGGTGCGCAGCCGGAGATCTGGACGCTCGGTCATCGCAACGTGCAGGCGTCCGCGTTCGACAGCGAGGGACGTCTGTGGATCGTCGAGCACGGCACGCGCGGCGGCGATGAGCTGAACCTGATCGAACGCGGCAGCAACTACGGGTGGCCGGTGCAGGCTTACGGCATCGAGTATTCCGGTCGCCCCATTGCCGGTGCGTCGACCGCACCCGGCAGTTTTCAGCAGCCCGTCTACTACTGGGACCCGGTGATCGCACCATCAGGCGCGCAGTTTTACACCGGCAGCGCGTTCCCCGCATGGCGCGGCAGTCTGTTCGTCGGTGCGCTCCGCGACACGCGACTGGTGCGACTGGTCCTGTCCGACGGCCGCGTCGCAGGCGAGGAGCATCTGCTGCGGGGGCGGGACAGCCGCATCCGCGATGTGCGGCAGGGACCGGACGGCATGCTGTACATAGTGACCGATGAGGACAACGGTGAGCTCTGGCGAATCAGGCCGCGATAGTACGAGGCTTGCCCCGGACACCGCGCCGCTGCATTATCTCAGCCCGTGCCGCGTTCCGGCCCGGGCCCCCGTACATGCCCAATTCGAACTAGCCGAAGGAGCGATCGATGGCGGAGCAGACCGGCGGCAGGATCAAGGTGGTTCTGCGTTGGGTTCAGATCCTGGACAAGCTGGAGCCCGCATGGAAGGACAAGGGCGAGTTCCGCTTCACCGC